>NZ_LNVH01000008.1:0-66257 GCF_002093575.1 Streptococcus oralis subsp. tigurinus
CGGGATTCGAACCCGTGTTACCGCCGTGAAAAGGCGGTGTCTTAACCCCTTGACCAACGGACCTTGAGCTTTTCAACTCTTTCTATTATACCTACTTTTCCTACTTTGTCAAGATCTTTTTTCATTCTACAAAAAAATTTTCAACTTCTTTCTCTTTGTTCTCTTTTCTTGTTTTAAAAGTTGCGAGTATTTCTCGTTCTTTATTTCCATATGTTGATGGGGCTGGATTCCATAAATAAGCACGATGTTCAAGCGCAAATTTCACTTCCGAATAGTTGATTTTATCATAGTCTCCATAATCTATATTAGCTAAGTATTTTTCAGCAATAATTTCATAAATAATAAAATCTTCGAATTCATTATAAATAGATCTGTACTTGATACTGTCTTTATCCATGAATGTAGTAAACATATATGCATCAACCGTGAATTCTGTAGAAACTTTTTCTTTTTTTGGTTCAGAAATCATACATCTTAATATTCTTCTTAACTCAGAGTATATGTTAATACTACTCCCAACTTGTACGCAAATCTGTGCCAAATCAGAATTATCGTTATTCAAGCCTCTTCTTTTCCTAGCAAACATTGCCCACAATTTTTTTTCGTCATTTGACACCCCTTTTATCAATTGTTCTATGTTTACATTTGTTAAATCTGAGAATTTGCAAATTTCTTTTAAATAGTCATATTTATTTAGATTTTCTTTTAATGACATTTAGCTTACTCCTCTGTGCTCTATCACTTCTATATAATAAATTTTTCCTATACTATTTAATTATCCGTTATACTTTTTTTGCTTTGGTTCGTATCTTGTTTGTTTTTTATGTCTTAGCGATCCTATCTTTTTTTAACCAACTTCACAACTGCTTCTGTCCGTGCAGTGTGGGGAAACATATCAACTGACTGGATATACTGGAGATCATAGACTTTTACCAGTTTAACTAAATCTCGTGCCAAGGTCGAAACATTGCAGGATACATAGACCATTTTTTCTGGAACATAGGTCAGAATGGTATCCAGTAGCTTATCATCTAAGCCTGTACGAGGAGGGTCGACTATCAGGGCATCTGCTCGGTAGCCATCACATTAGAACATAAAAAGAGAGGTCGAACCTCTCTAAATTTATTTTTCTTCACTCATTTTTGATTTTACTTCATCATAAGATAGGGCGTGAGATTCCTCTTCTACAGTCTCAGGCATTTTTCCTGTTTCGTAAAGAGATTTAATCTGTGTACTATCCAATGTTTCGTATTTCAACAATGCTTCTGCAATCAACTTGTGGGTTTCACGATTTGACTGAATGATTTCAGCTGCTTTGTTTCGTGCCTCATTTAATAATGAACGAACTTCCTCATCAATCTCATAGGCTGTTTGCTCTGAAATTGATTTTTGAGGACTTTGTGCACCAAACATAGCATGATTACCTTCGTATTGAACTGGGCCAAGTTTTTCACTCATACCGTATTCAGTTACCATTGCACGCGCCATCTGTGTAGCTTGTTCAAAGTCATTTGAAGCTCCTGTCGTTTGGACATTAAAGATAATCTCTTCAGCTACACGACCACCCATCAAACCTGCTAATTGCTCTTTCATGTCTTCTTTAGATAGAAGCATTTGATCCTCTTTCGGAAGTGCAATCATGTAGCCACCTGCACGTCCACGTGGTACAATGGTAACTTTATGAACAACACGGGCATTTGACAAGACTAAACCAACAATGGTATGTCCAGCCTCATGATAAGCAACCAATTCACGTTCTCTTTGTGATACTGTTTTATCTTTCTTAGATGGTCCAGCAATCACTCTGTCCTCTGCCTCATCAATATCTGAAGCATCAATGATTGATTTGTTGCGACGGGCTGCAACCAAGGCTGCCTCGTTTAGAACATTTTCTAAGTCAGCTCCCACAAAGCCAGGGGTTTGTTGGGCAACTAGTTTCAAATCAACATCGTCTGCCAGAGGTTTATTTTTAGCGTGAACTTTCAAGATTGCTTCACGACCTTTAACATCAGGGCGACCAACCAAGACTTTTCTATCGAAACGTCCTGGGCGGAGAAGAGCTGGATCAAGAACATCTGAACGGTTCGTCGCAGCGATAACGATGATTCCTTCATTTCCCTCAAAACCATCCATCTCAATCAAGAGTTGATTCAAGGTTTGTTCACGTTCATCATTTCCTCCACCAAGACCAACACCACGTTGGCGACCAACAGCATCAATTTCATCGATAAAGATGATGGCTGGCGCTGCTTTTTTTGCATCCTCAAAAAGAGAACGAACGCGGCTTGCACCAACTCCTACAAACATTTCTACAAAATCAGAACCTGAAATACTAAAGAATGGAACACCTGCTTCTCCAGCAACTGCCTTAGCAAGTAAGGTCTTACCTGTTCCCGGAGGTCCCTCCAAAAGAACACCCGCAGGAATACGCGCACCAAGTTTTGTAAATCGTTTTGGGTCTTTTAGGAATTCAACAACTTCGACTAATTCTTGTTTTTCTTCCTCAGCACCTGCAACATCTGAGAAACGTACCTTGATATCTTCTTTGTTAGCAGCTTTAGCCTTGCTACGTCCAAAACTCATTGGATTTCTGCTATTATTTCCTCCCATATTTCCCATCATAGAGAATAGGAAGAAGAAGAGAATAGCAAACGGCACAACAGAGACAAGGATATTGATCCACATACCGCTTGAACTCTCATGTTTAACTGTTACTTCTGCCTGATGTTCAGAAGCAAGTTTTTGCAATTCTGAAACTGTTGAATCAGACGGAAGAATAGTACTTGAAAATCTTTCTACTGTTGTAGCTGTAGGAGTAAAAAATTGAATTCCTGTTTCTTCTTTACTAGTCTTAGGATTTTTATAAACACCAGACACTTCAATGATGCTACCATTTGGCTGATAGGTTAATTCTTTTACATTGTCTGCTGTAATTTCTTTTACCAATTCTGTATAGTTAATTTTTTCACTTCGTCCAGCAGTATTTCCAGAGTAAAAATACTGGAATCCTGTCACTAGGAAGAAGATAATTAACAAGTATAGAAATGGATTTCTAACTAAACCATTATTTTGTTTTTTCATTAAAGATAAATCTTTCTAATTTGAATAAACTTCTTCTTTCAATACTCCAACATAAGGAAGGTTACGATAATTTTCTTTATAGTCCAAACCATAACCTACTACAAACTCATTTGGAATAGTAAAGCAAGTGTAATCCGCTTCAATTTCAACAACGCGTCCCTCTGGTTTGTCTAACAAAGTCGCGATTTTAACAGAAGCTGCTTCTCTTGCAATAAACATATCTCGCAAATTTTTCAAAGTTTGACCCGTATCAATGATATCCTCTACAAATAAAACATGTCTTCCTTTGATATCTTGAGTCACGTCTTGCTTGATATTGATGACACCACTACTTGCTGTTCCACCATGGTAACTAGATACCATCATGAAGTCCATCTCGATATGCGTATCAATATGTTTGACCAATTCAGCCATAAAAGGAATCGATCCTTTCAGAATTCCAATAAGAATTGGATTTTTCCCCTCATATTCTTTTGTTAGTTGCGCACCTAGCTTTTTAGCTGCTTCTGTAATTTCATCATGTGAAACGAGGATTTTTTTAATATCGTGTTCTAACATCTTTTTACCTATCTATTTTTTCTATATAAATTACAGTGTTCATTATATCATTTTTCGTGTTTTTACTCAAATCACTGGTCGCAATTCCTGAAATTGAGACAATTTCTCCAAATTGCTCAATAATAGGGGTTGTTTTTCGTTTTTCAATAGGGATTTTTAAATCTATAAATAAGCGTCTCAGTTTCTTTCGATGACCATTCAGGATAATAACATCGCCAGGTTTTCGACATCTAATATGTACAGATGTTTCCCGTGAAACTGTTACTTTTTGAACAATATGCCCTTCAATAGGGATGCCAAAGGAAAATAAATAGCCCATATATCGAACTTGATTTTGATAGTGTAACACAAGTTCTTCTTCCTTTTCATCGGCCTGAGGACTGATTTTACAAATTTGAAACCGTTGATACTCTTTTATCAATTCATAGCCATTTTTAAGAGAGTGACGATACTGGCTTTTCGTTGCTAAAATCTGTCGAACTTCGGTAAACTGAGCCTTTGTCAGATTTAAGTCTGGGAATTGATTAAGATAGTTCTGGAGCAAGATTCCTTGAGTTAGTTGAGAGTATGAAAAGAGCTCATTCAAATCTTCTACATCAATCTGTTCAGAAAGCTCCGTTATGGCTGCTTGGTAATCTGAAATCTCACTTCCTAGATTTAAAAGAGCAGATCTAAGGCGGGGATTTTCTTTTTCAAGTTCTGGTAAATACTTATTTCGAATACGATTGCGAAAATAACTGTTCTCACGATTTGTTTGATCTTCGAAATGAAAAATTGGTGGGAAGTCTGTTTTATAAAAATGCAACAAAGGACGGATGATTTCAATATCATCAACTACTTGACTTTCTTTTATCCCTGTTAAATGGCGTAACCGACTTCCTCGAATCAAGCGCATCAAAATCGTTTCAACTTGATCATCTGCATGGTGGGCAGTAACCAAGGCGGTCGCTCCAACCTCTTTCATGATTTTCCTAAAAAAATCATAACGAAACTCTCGAGCACGCGCTTCTGAAAAGTCTCCTGAAAAGCTTGTGATATAAATAGGAAGTTCAGCTGCATCAGCTAACTTCCTTAGTTCATTTTCCTCCCAATCAGACTCCCTTCTCTGCTTGTGATTGACATGTGCTAAAATCAACTCAATACCCAACTCATTTTGATAAGTAGACAATAGATGGTATAAAAACATTGAATCCAGTCCGCCAGACAAAGCTAACACGACTTTCGAATGTTTTTTGAAATACTCTTTTTGGAGAAAATGATTTAAAAAATCCTGATCCCTCATTTTAGAACCTCATAGACATCCTTAGCTATCTTAGTAATGGTGTCATAATCAGAATTTTTGGTAAAAATAGAAAGAACAAAAGGAGAGTCCGTATAGACAATGGCAGTGTCATGTTTAAACTCATCGGCATCTCCAATTTTATGAGCTACCTTAACCGAAACACCTTTTGCGATTCTTTGGTTGTCAAAATCAGTCTTACCTAGAGACTCCAAGACAAAACCATTCTGATTATAAATAGCTTCCATGACTTTTCCAGCCATTTTTGAAGAAGTTAGTTTATCATTCACATCCCAATCTTCGCCCATAATGATGGACATTTTTTCTTTGAAAGCCCCGTCAGATTGATTGGTCACGTAATAACCTAAAATATTATGAGCAACATTATCAGACTCTTTTGTTACCTTGGTAATTAACTGTTGAAGACTGTATTCTTTGTTATCTTCTTTTTTAGGTAAGCTACCACTACCTTCTGGTTTATAGGACCCAGGGAAACTATTTACTTCTGGGATATACTTGAAGCTACTGTCTAACGTATACTCTCCTTGATTTATCTTATCTTGAGCATAATAAAGGTAGGCTAGTTTCAAGATGCTAGCTGCATAGAGTTTGCTGTCTTCATTCACCCCAGCCTCTTTACCTGTAGTCAGTTGTTTAACATAAATAGAATAATTTTCATTCTGATAATTGTTTGATAAAACTTCTTGAACCTTCTGGATGCGATTGTCTTCTTCTGAGGTGAACTCTTTTGATACCCACCCAACTTGATCAATATGAAGAAATTCTTGTCCCTCAGCAAAGAGAGCTCTATCCAACGTTACGCATTGATAGGGAGAGAGGGATGAAGAAATTTCTTTAGTGTCATAAGGGCTGTTATAGATAACAAACCCTGGCTCCAACCATACTTGTCTATTTTGAGTTTGAACTTGACTTTGATCATAGACCAAGCGCTTATCTGCAAGGATAAACTGGTGATTATCTAATTTAAAAACAGGAACACCTTGTCTATTCAAACGCCATTCTACGATTTTAAAGGCATTTCCAGGAGTCAATTTACCAGACTCCTTGACAAGATCCTCATTAGCATAGACGGCTGTTTCTCCATAAACCATTGGAGATTCAAGAGTTTCTTTATAGTAGAATCCATAATCAGACTCGGTTAGATAATAAATTTCTTGTGAAGAGTAAGGAAGCTGTTTTTCTGTGCTAACTACTCTTGAGGTTATGATAAAAGCAGGTAGCAATAAAACTACTAAGAACTTACGCATTCTTCTCTTCCCTTTCTTCTTGTAATCGTAATAAATGGTTTTTAGCTGCTAATTCCTCTAATTTTTCATCTGATAAACTTAAAAATTGCTCAACAACTTCCAATAAATTTTCCATGACATTACCTCGGAAGCAAATCAGGAATTGTGTAAATTGCTTCTCGTTTCTTTGAGTAATAGTACTTGGCGCGTGCATACTTTGCTACATAGTCTTCATCTTTCAACTTTGCAGCAAAAGCAGATTCCTTATCCTTTTCGTCACTAAGAGTTTGGTACTGCTCTTTCAACTCTGTTAATTGCTGGCGGCGTTGCAGTAACTGATCATAGCTTTGAGCCAAGTTATAAGTTGGTAAAATAAACAACAAGATCATCAAAATAAGGACCCAACCCATAAAACGATTCCTCTTTTGTCTCTCCTTCATCAGGTAACGACGACGTTGATGTTCATTTTGAATAAAAGAATTATTCATCTGTACAATATTTTTAGACATTTTCTTCTACCCGTGTTTCACTGAGAATTTCATACATGCCTGCTGCATCTTCTTTTTTTGTACTATCTTTCATCTCTAGTACTTTAACAAACAACAACTTATTTCCAAAGCGAATTTCAACTTGGTCATCAACTTTCAAATCCGTTGAACTTTTGGCCAAGATTCCGTTCACCTTGATTCTACCTTTATCTGCTACTTCTTTTGCGACTGTGCGGCGCTTAATAATTCGTGATACTTTTAAATACTTGTCTAATCTCATTTTTATTACCTCAAATTATTATTGTACCATTTTTATCCTTTTTATAGAAGAAAAATGTTAAATGGGATTTGCTTCCTTTGATTCTTTTATCTCTAATAAACTTTCTCCAAAAATCAGCAAACCTTCTAAAATTTCATAATCCTTCTTGTTTCGGACATCGAATACAACTTCCATTAATCCCTTATTCTCAGCTATGGCTGCTTTTAAGTTCGTTGCGGATAAGGCTTTAAAATAATCTTGAGCCAAGAATAGTCGTTGAGTGACTTTTTCAAATTGAACTGTAATCTTGTTATCTTTTCTTTCCACACGTTCTACAAAGACCTTGTCCAAATATGACTTAACCAAACCAATCTCTAAAAGGTAGGCTACTACATCTGGGTATTCTCCAAAGCGATCCATCAATTCTTCTTGTAGTTCTTCATAGTTGGTACGATTGTCAATTTGACGAATTTTCTTGTAAATTTCAATCTTATGTCGTTGGTCAGAAATATAAGTGTCAGGAAGATAAGCATCAATTTGTAAAATCAACTCAGCATTCCCTTTGGTTCTTTTATTCCCATTGCTGTTACGTTTAGCAATAGCTTCCTCTAATAACTGTGAATACAATTCAAAACCAACAGAATCAATGAAACCCGATTGGGATTTTCCTAGGAGATTTCCTGCTCCACGAATCGAAAGATCTCGCATCGCAATCTTAAATCCTGAGCCTAATTCTGTAAATCCCTTAATCGCTTCCAATCTCTTCTCAGAGACTTCACTAATTGATTTTTCTGGACGATACATAAGATAAGCATAGGCAATGCGATTACTACGACCGACTCTTCCTCTTAACTGATACAAGGTTGACAAGCCCATGTGGTCTGCATTTTCAATAAATAAAGTATTGGCATTTGGAATATCTACCCCTGTCTCAATAATAGTAGTTGTCACCAAAATATCATACTGACCTTCAATAAAGTCCAGTAGAGTATTTTCTAACTGAATTTCACTCATTTGTCCATGAACATACCCAATCGAAGCCTCTGGAATCAACTCCTGTAATTCTGAAACCTTCTTGTCAATCGTGTCAACTTTGTTGTAAAGATAGTAAACTTGACCTCCACGCTCCATTTCACGCAAGACAGCATCACGAATGACACTATCATTCTTCTCTAATACATAGGTTTGAACAGGATAGCGATTGGTTGGAGGAGTTTCAATAACAGACAAGTCTCGAATTCCTAGCATAGACATATGAAGGGTACGAGGAATTGGCGTTGCTGTCAAGGTTAGAACATCTACTTGTTTTTTCAGTTCTTTCAAAGTTTCCTTATGCTTGACACCAAATCGTTGTTCTTCATCAATAATCATCAATCCCAAATCTGAAAACACAACATCTTTTGACAAAACACGATGCGTTCCAATCAAAATATCAACTTGACCATTCTTTAATTTTTCAAGTGTCTCTGCCTGCTCTTTTTTACTTCTAAAACGACTCAACACATCAATATTAACAGCAAAATTTTGAAATCGTTCCTTAAAATTCGTATAGTGTTGTTGCGCTAAAACTGTTGTCGGAACTAGAACGACCACCTGTTTGTGATCATTGACTGCCTTAAAGGCTGCACGCATTGCAACTTCAGTCTTCCCAAAACCAACATCCCCAACCAAAAGTCGATCCATGGGATGAGAATCCTGCATATCTCTCTTAATTTCCTCAATACTACGAAGTTGATCATCCGTTTCAACATAAGGGAAGGCATCATCAAAAGCCTGTTGATCTTCATCATCAGCTGAGAACGCAAAACCCTTCAACTGACTACGCTCAGAATACAGTTTGATTAAATCGTCAGCTATATCCTCGACCTGGTTCTTAACTTTTTGCTTGGCCTTTTTGAAATGACCATCATTTAATTTATTAAGTTTTGGTGTTTTACCATCACTTGAAACATATTTAGACAGTAACTGAATCTGCTCTACTGGGATGGAGATTTGGTCACCATTTTGATACTGTACACTGACATAATCACGGTGAATGCCTTGGATTTCAATTGTTTCGATTCCTAGATATTGACCAATTCCATGGATATGGTGAACAACGTAGTCCCCTTTTTCAAGTTCATTATAATCTTTTAATCGCTCTGCATTTGAAGCATGTTGTCTTCTAAACCGACGTTTTAATTTCTTTTGAAAAATCTCATGTTCAGTAATCAAGAGAATTTTTTCATCTACAAAATGAAAACCATGTCTTAGATTACCCTCAATCAAGTTTACAGATTCTTTACAGATACTTGACTTATCTCTGGAATCCAATTTGATCTGATATTCCTCTAAAACATCCTCCAATGTTTTACTGCCCATTGAATTGCTAGACTGCAAAATAATAGTGTAGTCCATTTTTTTGTATCGCTCAATTTCTTCTTTTAAAAATGAAAATTGATTGAAAAACTCTTGCATGGGGTATTGATTAAATTGATAAATGTGGTCAAACTTGAGATTTCCTAAACCCTTTTGCAGATTGGAGAAAAAGGTAACTGGACTTTGTTTTTTATAGGTTTGCTCTGTATCTGCAAAATACTGCATCTCAGAAAATGATTTACCATTCTGTAAATCTTCTGTAAAGTATTGCGCTAATTCTCTTTCAAAGGCTTCATACTGATTCATCAATTTTTGATAGTCATCAAAGAATACTGGTGTGTCTTTTTCAATATAATCAAAGACAGTCCATGTTTTATCATAACATAAAGATAAAAACTTTCGACTATCTGAATGTACTTGTTTTTGATAAAAACTTGACAAAATTTCTTCTAGATAGGATTTCAAAATTGGCGATAGAGTCTTCGAAATTTGCTTTTCTAAAGCTGACTGTCCTCGTTGATAATCTTTTTCTCTCAAAAGTATGTCGCTAGCTGGAAAGATAGTGAGGTTTGTCAGATTTTCTTTCGATAATTGTGTTTCGACTTCAAAAGTACGAATACCATCTACTTCATCGCCAAAAAACTCGATTCGGAAGGGTTCTAACTGAGACATCTCAAAAATATCTAAAATATCTCCTCGAATACTAAACTCACCTTGGGTCTGTACTTGTGTAACTTTGCGATAGCCTATTTCCTTTAATTTGTGAAGAAGGTCATGTTGATCATATTCTTCACCAACTGCAATTTTTATAATACTTTCTTTAAATCTAGTCGGAGAGGGTAAAATCAACCGACTCGCTGCGATATTACAAACTAAAATCCCTTTTTTAGACGGATCACTCAAAAAACGCAAGGCCTCAACCCGCGAAATGATTTTTTCTTGCGAAGACATCAAAAACTCTACCATAGGAGAGTCATCAACCAAAAATGGATAGACAAATTCCTCTCCTAAGAGAGAGAGAAGATCGCTGATAATTCGTTCTGCTTCACCATAAGTCGAGGTCAGTAACACAACCTTATTTTCTTTTTCTAGACTGCTTGCAATTGCAAGAGCCTTGGTAGAAGTTGATAAACCAAGTATTAGTTGTCTTTTCTTATCTATCAGATTTTGATGCCATTTTTTTATCTGATCATTTTCTGAGAATAAATCTAATAAAGTCACCATTTAACCGTTATACCTCTGCATTGTTTTCTCAAAGTTTTTCTCTTGCAAATAGTAATTTACAGCATTGTCAACCTTGTCAATAGACTGTAAAATACCCACATAGTCATCCTGATCAAACTTACTTAAAACATGGTGAACCACTGACATGCCTTTTTTAGGTCTTCCAATACCTATTTTAACACGATTAAATACTTGGGTTCCAATATGTTGAATAATAGACTTGATACCATTATGACCACCTGCTGAGCCCTTTGCTCTTAAACGAATTTTCCCAACTTCCATGTCAAGGTCGTCGTAAATAACGAGTAAATCTTCAATATCCAAACCATAGTAAGTCAATAAAGCATGAACCGCTTTTCCACTTTCATTCATAAATGTTGTTGGTTTGACGAGATAAATTTTTTCTCCATTGAAGAAAAAAGAAGCTAGGTCAGCTTGAAATATCTTGTCATGTGTAAAGGTGACATTTTGTTTTTTGGCCAATTGGTCAATCAACATAAATCCAACGTTGTGCTTGGTTTCAAAATATTTATCCCCTGGATTTCCTAATCCAACAAGTAATTTAGTCATTTATTTTCCTTTCAAAAGCCAAAAGGGTTGGAATTTTTTTCCAACCTAATTGACACTATTTATTAAATGTTATTAAACGTTAAAGCGGAATTCCATGATATCGCCATCTTGAACGATATATTCTTTTCCTTCTTCACGCAAGCGCCCAGCTTCTTTTACAGCCTTTTCAGATCCGTATTTCACTAGATCCTCATATGACATGGTTACTGCACGAATAAAGCCTTTTTCAAAGTCTGAGTGGATAATACCAGCTGCTTGAGGAGCTTTCATCCCTCGCTTAAAGGTCCAAGCACGGACTTCTTTTTCACCAGCTGTGAAGTAAGTTCCAAGCCCAAGCAAGTGATAAGCTGCACGAGTCAACTTATCAACGCCTGATTCTGTCAAGCCAAGTGCTTCAAGAAACTCTTGTTTATCTTCATCATCTAACTCAGAAATTTCTTCTTCAGCACGCGCGGAAATAACTACCACCTCAGCATTTTCTGTCGCTGCGAATTCACGAATTTGCTTCACATATTCGATAGAATCTGGATCTGAAACTACATCCTCATCCACATTAGCAACATAAAGAACAGGTTTAGTGGTCAAAAGGAAGAGACCTTTAACAACCTTTTGTTCCTCATCTGTGAATTCAATGGTACGAGCTGATTTTCCATCTTCAAGGACTGGTTTGATTTTTTGAAGAACGTTAAACTCTGCTACTGATTCTTTATCTTTTTGCGTACGTGCCATCTTTTCTACACGCGCATAGCGCTTATTGACTGATTCTAAGTCAGCAAGAATCAACTCTAGGTTAATGGTATCAATATCTGCAAGTGGATCCACAAAGGCGTCTTCACGTCCTTGCTCGCGCATAACATTTTCATCATCAAAAGCACGAACTACATGAACAATCGCATCTACTTCACGAATATTGGCCAAGAATTTATTTCCTAGACCTTCTCCTTTTGATGCTCCTTTTACAATCCCTGCAATATCTGTAAATTCAAAGGTTGTTGGAACTGTCTTTTTAGGTGTAATCATTTCCGTTAGTTTTTGTAGGCGTTCATCTGGAACTTCCACCATCCCAACATTTGGATCGATAGTCGCAAATGGGTAGTTTGCCGCCTCTGCTCCTGCTTTTGTAATTGCATTAAAAAGGGTTGATTTACCAACGTTTGGCAAACCAACGATACCTGCTGTTAAAGCCATAGTTTCTCATTCTCCGTTCTCATTTCAATCCCTAACATTATAACACAAAAAGGGAAAACTTGCTAACCCTCTAACTAAGGGTTCTTAGTCAATAATCTTATTCATTTTTCGTTCAAAATCATAGCGACTCATCATAACAAGGTGATCACAATTGCTACATTTGATTTTGATATCTGCCCCTACACGTGTAATTTCCCAACGATTGGCTTTTTTACCTGTTGATTTAATTGTGCAAGCATGTGGTTTTTTCATCTCAACAAAATTTCCAACTTGATACATACTACTCTCCTTTTCTTTTTTGATTATATCATAAAAGAGGCGAGCTAGGCTCAACCTCTTTCACTTAATTTGTTCGAACTGGTGTAATAAGCTGCATGAAGTCTTCGTCAGTATCTGCTGGCACAAGAGTAAATGGACGAACTGCTGAGATAAAGCTAATGGTCACCTTCTCGCTATTTAAAGCCTTGAGGGAATCAATCAAGTAAGTTGGGTTGAAACTAATAGTCAAATCATCCCCAGTCACCTGCTCCGTATCGATTTCTTCGTTTACTTTACCAACTTCTGGAGAGTGAACATGGGCGCTAACAACTCCACCTTTAATTTCAAGCTTCACAGTACCATTTTGAGTCGCACTTGATAAGAGACGTGCACGCTCCATAGATTGACGCAAATTAACCACATCAAAAGTAATTGTAGTGTTAAAGTCTGTTGGAATCAAGCGATCTGTATCAGGATAATTACCTTCTAGTAGACGAGTGTAGAAGCTAATATTTTCGCTTCTAAAGAGGATTTGATTATTTGCAAAGAAAATCTCTACAGTTTCAATATCATCTGTAAATACCGCTGAAAATTCGCGTAGAGAACGACTAGGAATTACTACATCGAAATCATCACCATTTTTTTCAAGAGTCAATTTCTTTTGGCTAAGGCGGTGTGAGTCTGTCGCAACTGTTTTTAGTTCTTTGTGTTGGCTCAATACGAAGTGGACACCTGTTAAGATTGGACGACTTTCTTGTGTACTTGCAGCAAAAGCTGTTTCATTGATAATTTTCTTGAGTAGTTTGGTTTCAAGAACCAAAGGTGTGCTTGCTGAAATTTCTTGAATACGAGGATATTGTTCGCTATCTTTTCCTTTTAGAGTAATTTCTGATTTGCCACTTGTTAAAACAATTTGTTTTTGTTCAATCTCTTTGAAATCTAGCGTTACATCTGGAAGACTAGACACCACATTGATAAAGAAAGAAGCTTCAAGAAGAATCGAGCCCAAAGAAGTAATCAAGAGACCAGCATCTTCATTCTTTTGAGAAATGAAATTTTCAATAGAAATTTGACCGTTTGATCCAATTAAAGTAATTCCTTCATTGGTAACGTCAATTTTGATTGTTGATAAAATTGGAATAGCATTTTTAGAGCTTATTGCTCTTTTTGTAGTATTTAAGGCTTGTAGAAATAAATTTTTATTGATTGAAAAATGAATCATGGATTCTCCTTTATTTATTTTTAGTATTAGAAAGTTAATAGTAATAATAGAGTGTGTGAATTCTGTGGAAAACTGGGTGTTATTTAGTAAATTCAAGCTTTGGAGCTTGTTTAAAAAATGTGGATAAAAAAGATAAAAAATAAAAAGTTATCCACAAGCTACTTGATTTTCTTTTTGATTGCTTCTACTTCTAAACGTAAATTATCGTCTTCGTCAATCAGTGATTTAATTTTGGCATGGGCATGAATAACGGTGGTGTGATCCTTTCCGCCAAATTCTTTTCCTATTTTTGGAAGACTATTATCTGTCAGTTCTCTAGCTAGATACATAGCAACCTGACGTGCCAAAACGATGTTTTGAACTCGTCTCGTCCCTTTCATTTCTTTGACGCTCACTCCATAAAAATTACCAACTTCAGTTTGGATTTTCTCAATTGGAATAACAAGTATCTGGCGGGCGTCTTGTTTACGTGCTCTAATAGCTTCCGCAGCAATATCAATAGTGATATCCTTAATTTTCTTTACTCTGGCAATTAAAGTGATATCATTGATTGCTCCTTCCAGTTCTCGAACATTTGAATCAAATTGGCCAGCCAAGTATTCCAGAGTATCACTTTGGAAATGGTAATCCAAATGCTCTGTTTTACTTTGAAGAATGGCAATACGTGTCTCAAAGTCAGGAGGTGTGATATTTTGCGTCAATCCCCAGCTAAAGCGCGTGACAAGCCTCTCCTCAAGGCCTTCTAGGTGTTTGGGACTACGATCACTGGTTAGTACAATCTGTTTCTGCTTATCATGAAGAGCATTGAAGGTATTGAAAAATTCTTCCTGGGTTGCGACTTTTTTACCGCTGAGAGATTGGATATCATCAATCAACAAGAGATCAAGACTACGGTAAGTTTTTTTGAACTTTTCCATTTCCCCAAGTCTTAAGTGCTCAAGAAAGTCATTGATAAAGCTTTCGGCAGGAATGTACTTGACACGCGCATCAGGAATATTTTTCAAAATCTCATTTCCAATCGCATTGAGCAAGTGAGTCTTTCCAAGACCAGGTCCTCCATAGATAAAAAGAGGATTGTAGGTTAGAGCTAAATCTTCTGATACAGCTAACGCAGCAGACACCGCCCAAACATTCCCATCCCCTTGAATAAAGTTATCAAAGGTATATTTTTCTTTTAATCCTGTTTCAGAATAAGGAATCGTTGGTAGTGCAGGTGTGTAATTGTAAGTAGAGACACTATTCGTATCATTTACTTGAGGAGATTCTGTACTCTGAGGTTTAGTGAAAATATAGTGAGGTTTGATTTCAGAATCATAAATTTCAAAACCAGCAGCAACAATAATATCTTTTAATTGCTTTTCCCACACCATTTCCATCTCTGATCTCGGTAGAAATATAGTAGCTGTATTTTCTTCTACTTTGATGAGTTCAGCAGGTGTAGCATAGAAATCATACATAGATCGAGTCAATCTTTCTTGAGCAAATTCTAAAATACGATTCCAAAATTGCTTTTCTTTCAACTATTTTTCCTCCTTTACTATGATTTTAGTAGTTTAGTACTAGACTTATTTTACCATAGATAGTAGGATTTTTCCACAGATTGTGGAAAAGAATCCACAATGTTAGTAGTATTTATCCACAGGTTGGGGATAAATAGCTTTTTCCTTGATTTAGTAGGGTTTTTGATAAAAAAATTAGTGGATAAATTTGTGGGTTAAGAAAATAAAAGAACAGCCTTATTTCAGGCTGTTAATAATTCTATCGTATTCTTCTTGACTTGAAAAAGAGATGACAATCTTTCCAGTATCTTTTTTAGAAAGTTTAATTTCTACACTTAAACCTAGTAGTTTTTTTAATTTATCTTCTTCATCTTTGATGAAAGAATCACTTTTTTTTTGCTTCTTGTGTTTTTTTTCTGTCAGTAGTGCTTCCAACTTTCTCACAGAGATGTCTTCATTTTTAATTAGTTGAAAGAAATGGTCTTGCTGCTCTTTGTCCAAACCAACTAGTGAACGTGCATGCGCTTGAGAAATTTTTCCGTTTTCTACTTCAGTTAAGATATATTCTGGTAGGGAAAGTAAACGAATAAAATTAGTGATATAAGGACGAGATTTCCCTATTTTATCGGCTATCTCAGTGTGAGTAAATCCTTTTTCTACTAAAGATTCGTAGGCGCGTGCTTCTTCAACAGGATTTAAATTTTCTCTCTGCAAATTCTCAATGATAGACTGGATCATCATTTCCTGATCTGAGAGGTGCTTTACAACGGCTGGGATAGAGGTCAGACCAGCCAAGAGAGAAGCCCGATATCGTCTCTCTCCTGCAAGGATTTCATAACCAATTACAGGAGATTGACGAACGATGATTGGTTGGATGAGCCCATTTTCTTTGATTGACTGAGCCAATTCCTTTAATTTTTCTACATCAAATTCTTTCCGAGGTTGGTAAGGATTTTTTTGTATTTCAGAGATAGAAATCATTTCAAATTTTTCCATGATTCTACACTAACATATCTTTTACTTTCTGTAAAGTTTTCTTTACACTGATGTCAATTAACGTTCCAAATCACCAGAATTCTTATCTAGTTTTATGGAGGTTGTTTCCTCCTTACCATTACGGTAGTAGGTTATTTTGATAGTGTCTCCAATAGTATGGTTGTAAAGAGCATGTTGTAAGTCTGTTGATGAAGTAATCTCTTTGTCATCAACTTTAGTAATGACATCGTATTTTTGAAGATGTCCATTTGCAGGCATGTTACTTTGAACAGATCGAACAACTACACCTGAGGTGAGGCCACTTGAAATGTTTAGTTTTCTAAGATCATTAGCTCCAACGTTGGACAGATTGACCATTTGGATTCCAAGAGCAGGACGAGTCACTTTACCATCACTTTCAAGCTGTTTAATGATATTTTGTACATCGTTTGAAGGAATTGCAAAACCAAGACCTTCTACAGATGTTCCACCATTACTTGCAATCTTACTTGATGTAATACCAATTACTTGTCCTTGAATATTTACAAGAGGACCACCAGAGTTACCAGGGTTAATGGCCGTATCTGTTTGAATGGCTTTTGTTGAAATAGCTTGACCATCTTCAGATTTTAGAGAAACATTCCGATTAAGACTTGAGATGATTCCCTGTGTAACTGTATTAGCATATTCTGAACCTAAAGGACTACCGATAGCAATCGCTGTTTCTCCAACGTTAAGTTGGCTTGAATCACCAAATTCTGCCACTGTTGTAACTTTTTCTGAAGAAATTTTTACGACAGCAATATCAGAGAAGGTATCCGATCCAATAATTTCACCAGGGACTTTTGTACCATCAGCTAAACGGATATCGACTTTTGAAGCTCCGTTAATAACGTGAGTATTTGTTACAATATAAGCATCATTTTCGTTCTTTTTATAGATGACACCTGATCCTTCACTTGCAATCTGTTGATTATCCGTATCAGAATTTGATTCTTCAGTTCCAAATACACTACTTTGTTTATTAGCAGAGTAAGTAATGACTGATACAACAGCATCCTTAATTTTATTCACTGCTTGAGTAGTTGAGTTTTCATTCTTGTATGATGTTTGAGTTACAGTGCCAGAATTATTATTTGTAGCTTGATTTCCTTGTTTTTGATAAAGTTGTAATGTTACAAAACTTCCTAGTGCACCACTCAAAAATCCTATCAGAATAATTACAAGAAAAGCAACTCCTTTTTTGTAAAATTTTTGTAAGTGTTTCATAAACGCCTCCGTTTGCTATTGTTTGTCAAGATTATAAACCTATTAACTTAATCTAAGCTTAAAAGTTTTACACAAGTTGTGGATAACTCACATTATTCTGTGAATTTAATAGTATTTTTGGATGATTTTCATGTGTATAAGATGTGAAATAAAGTGTGGATGTGATAGAATAGAAGAATGAAAATAAAAGTTGTAACAGTAGGAAAACTGAAAGAGAAATACTTAAAAGATGGCATTGCTGAGTATACCAAACGAATTTCACGTTTCGCCAAATTAGAAATGATTGAACTTGCTGATGAGAAAACACCTGACAAAGCCAGTAAATTAGAAAATCAAAAAATCTTGGGAACAGAAGGTGAAAGAATTCTTTCTAAGGTTGGAGAAAGGGACTTTGTCGTTGTACTAGCCATTGAAGGAAAAATACTCTCCTCAGAGGAATTTAGTAAGCAACTAGAGCAGGCTTCTATCAAAGGCTACTCAACTCTTACTTTTATCATTGGAGGAAGTTTGGGTCTAGCTCCTGTTGTAAAAAATAGGGCCAATCTTTCTGTCAGTTTTGGACGTCTGACATTACCACATCAGTTAATGAGATTGGTTTTAGTTGAACAAATTTACCGTGCTTTTACGATTCAGCAGGGTTCTCCTTACCACAAATAGAAGATTGACTTAGCTCTTGTTTTTTGATAGAATGGTCATGTTAGGTCTCATAGCTCAGCTGGATAGAGCATTCGCCTTCTAAGCGAACGGTCGCAGGTTCGAATCCTGCTGGGATCAATTTTAGATGCGAAGCTGGGATGAATCCCAGCTTTTTTCTTAAAAAAGTGCGTTTCAGGTGCAAAAATGTACAGTTGGGAAAATTTTTTTCTTATATGGTCTTCATTTTGTATAATGGATTTGTAAGTTAACTTACAAGAAAAAAATAATACAGGAGATTTCATTATGAAAAATACAGAAAAATTGGAACAATTTAAAGAGGTAACAGAGGCAGAATTGCAGGAGATTCGAGGTGGAGAAATTAGAAAGGAAAATAATTTTTTATTTTATTTTTTTAAAAGAAAGTAAAGGGAGAAAAGAATGGATTTTTTCGCAATAATAAGCGTTATATTACATATTTTTATTACTAGTAAAAGTTATAATTTGATTTGTAATACAACTAGAAAAGAACAATACTTCTTTATTTTTTACACAGTAATAGTAGAATTTGTAATTGAATTCTTCTTCTATTCTATATATTTAAGTGGACTAGGGATTGAAAAATTTTTATATCCATTTATTTTATACGCTTATTTTATATGGTTTAAAAAGTTTGATAAGTATAGGGGAGTATTCCTAAGTTTCCTGCTTTCTCTCTTATATCATAGTACTCATACTTTTATAGCTGTAACCCTATCCTCGATAACAGGTGATGAGCTTGCATTACACTATGAAAGTATATTCTTTCTAGTAGTATTGTTGTTGACTTATTTTGTTATTTTAAAAACAATTCGTTATTTTCATTTGGAAATAAAATATTTTGATAAAGATTATCTGTACCCTTTTTTAAAAAAAGTAATAGTTGCTTTCTTTGGTTTGCATATCTTATTGTTTATTTCAGATATAGTAAGTACAACTCATCATTTAAATAGCTTCGGAAGTATTTTATCAACCATTGTTTTTATCTGTCTGCTATTAGTTTTCTTTGCAATGAATTCTTATAAGGTTCAAATTGAAAAAGAGATTGCCCTAAAGCAGAAGAAATTTGAACAAAAGTATTTACAAACGTATACAGATGAGATTGTGGGTTTGTATAATGAAATTCGAGGTTTTCGTCATGACTATGCAGGGATGCTTGTCAGTATGCAAATGGCGATTGACAGTGGAGATTTACATGAAATTGACAGGATTTACAACGAAGTCCTAGTAAAAGCAAATCAGAAATTGAGGTCAGATAAATATACTTACTTTGATTTAAATAACATAGAAGATTCGGCTTTACGAAGTTTAATTGCTCAATCAATTGTATATGCACGAAATAATGATGTAGAGTTTACATTGGAAGTAAAAGATGTCATTACTAGATTGTCAATGGATTTACTTGATCTTGTTCGCATCATGAGCATTCTATTAAATAATGCTGTTGAAGGTGCCGCAGATAGTTACTTGAAACAAATGGAAGTTGCAGTCATTAAAATGGATTTTGAAACAGTTATAGTTATCCAGAATTCATGTAAAATCACTATGACGCCTTCAGAAGACTTATTTGCCCTAGGTTTCTCTACCAAGGGAAGAAATAGAGGTCTAGGACTAAATAATGTCAAAGAGATCTTAGATAAGTATGACAACATTATGTTAGAAACAGAAATGGAAGACAACACATTTAGACAAATTATTAGATTTAAGAGAGAATTTGAATGAAAGTATTAATTTTAGAAGATGTTATTGAGCATCAAGTGAGACTAGAGAGAATATTGAATGAAATCTCTGAGGAATCGAATATTCCTATCTCATATAAGACAACAGGAAAAGTTCGTGAGTTTAAGGAATATATTGAAAATGATGAAGTAAACCAGCTTTATTTCCTAGATATCGATATTCATGGCATTGAGAAAAAGGGATTTGAAGTGGCTCAGTTTATTCGTCATCACAATCCTTATGCTATTATTGTTTTTATTACCAGTCGATCTGAATTCGCTACTTTAACTTATAAGTATCAGGTATCAGCTTTAGATTTTGTAGATAAGGACATCAATGATGAATTGTTCAAAAAACGTATCGAGCAGAGTATCTTCTATACCAAAAGCATGCTGCTTGAAAACGAAGATGTTGTAGACTATTTTGATTACAACTATAAGGGAAATGATTTGAAAATTCCTTACCATGATATTCTGTATATCGAAACAACAGGTGTTTCTCATAAATTGCGTATTATTGGTAAGAATTTTGCTAAAGAGTTTTATGGAACTATGACAGATATTCAGGAAAAGGACAAACATACTCAACGATTTTATTGCTCCCATAAATCTTTCCTTGTCAATGTGGGAAATGTGAGAGAAATTGATCGAAAGAATTTAGAAGTTGTTTTTTATGAAGATCATCGTTGTCCCATTACCCGTTTGAAAGTTCGTAAACTAAAAGATATTCTAGAGAAAAAATCTAAAAAGTGATTGACAATCAGTAAGAAATTGATATAATGGTTATATCTGCTACAGATAGATGGTCCGTTGGTCAAGGGGTTAAGACACCGCCTTTTCACGGCGGTAACACGGGTTCGAATCCCGTACGGACTATTTTATCCGCCATAGCTCAGTTGGTAGTAGCGCATGACTGTTAATCATGATGTCGTAGGTTCGAGTCCTACTGGCGGAGTTAGATAAAAAGAACACCAGATGGTGTTCTTTTTTGTTCTTAGTTGGCATCACCTAGCATTTTCATAAGGAAGTCTGTCATTTCTTGCGGACTTTCTTTTTTTCCACGAGCAATCCAAGTTTGACAAACTCCAAATAGGGCATTTGTCAGATAAATGCTGCTATATTCTAATTCAATTGAATTTAGTTGTAGTTGCATAAAGCGCTTCTGAAGATCTGTGCTCAGCATGATATGAAGCTTATTTCTTAAGAAATTTTGGATTTCTTTGGTACCATTTTCAGATAAAAGAGCAGCTAATAATGGTTCAGACTCTAAATAGTCAAATACTTCTAAAATAGCATCTTTTTTATGATGAGCATGTTTTTGAAAGATATACTCAAATGTATGAAATAACTTACTTTGATAGTGTTCAATCATATCATATTTATCCTTGTAATGGGTATAGAAGCTAGAACGACTAATTCCAGCTTTTTCTGCTAATTTAATTGTAGTAATTTGATCGAAGGGCTGATCCATCAATAATTGAACCATGGCATTTTCAATATTTCTCTTTGTTTTTAATCGTTTGTTACTTTCTTTCATATTTTCTCCTTATGAACAATTTAGACTATATGTCTAAAAAAATATTTTTTATCTTGTAATTTAGATTTTTTAATGTATAATCTATTATATCAAAAATTTAGACAATATGTTTAAAAAAGGAGGAAATATGTTTAAAGAATGGAAAGCAATTTTTAAAAAACCGACATTCATTATTGTAATGATAGGAATTTCTCTTATTCCAGCTTTATACAATATCATATTTTTATCGTCAATGTGGGATCCATATGGTCAAGTATCGGAGTTACCTGTAGCAGTTGTTAATAATGACAAGGAAGCTTCTTATAATGGAAATACAATGGCCATAGGAAAAGACATGGTGTCTAATTTAAAAGAAAATAAGGCTTTAGATTTTCATTTTGTCAATGAAGAAGAGGGGAAAAAGGGGCTAGAGGATGGCGAATATTATATGGTAGTGACTTTACCAAGTGATCTATCTGAAAAAGCTACTTCGATCCTAACAAATCACCCTGAACAGATGCAAATTGATTATCAAACTTCAAGTGGCCGTAGCTTTATTGCAAGTAAGATGAGTGATTCTGCAATGACACAATTAAAACAAACCGTCTCTACGAATGTAACTGAAACATACACCAAGGCACTATTTCAAAAAATGAGTGACTTGAAGTCTGGGATAAATAAAGCAGCTGATGGAAGTGAGCAACTGGCTAATGGAACTAATCAGTTAGCAAAAGGAAGTCAAACATTGACGACAAATCTCAATACTCTAGCTAACTCAAGTGTAACTTTTTCAAATGGAGCTAATCAATTTACAAAGGGATTGTCTGCCTATGTATCTGCTATAGAGCAATTACATCTTGGTTTAGGAACTTTTAATAGTGGTTTACAAAGTTATACAAATGCAGTTTCACAGGTTGACACTGGACTTGGTCAATTGGCCTCAAGAACTCCTGAGTTGGTGACAAGTGTAAATCAGCTGAATACAGGTATAAAGACCTATACAGGTGGAGTTTCACAACTCAATTCAGGTCTCAGTCAATTTTCGGTTGGTGTCAATGCCTATACAAGCGGAGTTGACAAATTATCTGTTGGTACAAACCAACTATCAAGTCAATCAGATACATTGAGAGACGGTATTACTCAATTAAATAAAGGAATCAAAAAAATATCCACACAATTAAATACTTCATCTCAACAGAAAGAGGATATAACACAGTTAGCAAGCAGTTTAGATGAGTTGAATAAGGCTCTCCAATCGGTTACAGTTTCAGATAATACTGATCTTAAAAATACAATATCTAATGACTTAACAAATATAACGACTCTTGCTCAAACTATTGTGACTAATAGTCAAGCAGAGCAAGAGAAAACTCTTACAAATCTTCAAGCAACAGCAACTTATCAATCTCTCACTGAAACTCAGAAAAAAGAATTGACTGAAGCTGTTTCAAATAATTCTAATTCTACGATAGAGTCAGCAAAAGCAATTTTAACGACGGCAGGAGATTTAAAAGAAAATTTAGGAAGTATAAACCAACCAGTCTCTAATCTTTCTACTTTACAGACTAAAGCAAATCAACTTTTACCTATAGCGTCTAGTTCCTTGACATCTATGTCAAGTGGATTTACACAGTTGCAAAATGCTGTAGATAATCAGTTAGTTCCCGGAATTCAATCAATTGAAAATGGAGTTAATGCGTATACTAAAGGATTGGATACTATTTCTTTAGGTGTAAATCAACTAAGTGAAAAGAATACAACTTTAACAACAAGTTTGGATCAATTGGTTTCTGGCTCAACCAAGTTGACAGAAAACTCTTCAAAATTGACAACTGGTTTGGATACTCTAGCTGGGAAAACTCCAGAATTAGTAACAGGTATTGAAAAACTATCATCTGGTTCTAACCAATTAAATAGCAAGAGTCCGGAATTAATTGCAGGACTTGATAAAATACAGCTTGGTTCAAGTCAATTAACAGACAAATCAACACAGTTACTTTCTGCAGCATCCCAACTAGGAAGTGGCGCTATGAAGATAGCAGATGGTGCTGGAAAACTAGCAGCTGGTGGAACAACCTTAACCTCTGGTCTTGAAGATTTACAGACAGGAGTTGATTCATTAGGACAAGGATTAGGCAATGCTAATAATCAACTCAAATCAGCTTCAACAGAATCTAAAAATGCAGAAACATTATCTGAACCTCTAGTTCTTTCAAAAACAGATAACGACCAAGTCCCTGTAAATGGGATTGCTATGGCTCCTTATATGATATCAGTTGCTCTTTTTGTTGCTGCTATATCTACCAATATGATTTTTGCTAAGTTGCCTTCTGGACGTCATCCAGAGAGTCGTTGGGCTTGGTTGAAGTCTCGCTCTGAAATAAATGGGATTATAGCTGTCTTAGCAGGTGTTTTAGTTTATGGAGGTGTCCATCTTATTGGATTGACTGCGAACCATGAGATGAGGACCTTGATTCTAATTATAATCACAAGTTTAGCTTTCATGTCTATGGTGACAGCTTTAACAACTTGGAATAGCCGTATTGGAGCTTTCTTCTCTCTTATTTTACTTTTATTACAGTTAGCATCAAGTGCAGGGACCTATCCCCTTGCTTTGACAAATGATTTCTTCAAAGGTGTCAATCCTTGGTTACCAATGAGTTATTCTGTATCAGGCTTACGACAAACAATCTCTATGACAGGAAATATTCATCATCAAGTGATTTTCCTTATTATAACTCTAGCTTTCTTTACTGCTTTAGGTATGCTAGCTTATCAACCTAAGAAAATGGAAGAAGATTAAAAAGATTGGCCAAGAAATTGGTCAATCTTTTTCTGTCTTAGATAAATTTCGTCTGTGATTATAGATCCCAAAAAGAAGAAGGGCAGTTAGTGAGCAGGCTGCTCCAATAACAAAACCATTGGGGATAAAGGAAAGTGTAATGGTGCCTTTTCCCTTTGGAACATCAACTTTCATAAAACCAGTTTGAGCCTGCTTGATTTCAAGTTTTTTCCCATCCTGGTATGCAGACCAACCTTTGTCATAAGGAATAGTGAAGAAAATAGAGGTATCTTGTTTTACTTCATATGTAGCAAAGACTTTATTTTTAGAGGTGGATACTTCTACAGGTTGTTCTTTAATCTTTTGAATTGCCTCAGTAAGAGCCTGAGTATCTAAACGATAGAAGGTTGGAGATTCAAAGGACACCTGAGAATTTCCAGGGAAACTAACACTGATATTGAAAGTTTTTTGTTCTTCAGTATAACCCAAATTAAAGAAATTAAATGCATTGTCAGTTGTAAAAGTCTTTTTTTCTCCATTGACAAGGATGTCAACTTTCTTTTGCTTATCGTTTGTAAAATGAAGATTTGAAAAAGAGAGATAGACTTGGCTATTTTGAGGAACCTCAATTTGATAATCAATCTTTGCATCCTCATTCGCAGAACCTGTGATGCTCGTTAAACCATCTGAAGTATCTGTTTTATCAGATGCTATTTGGGAGAAGTAATCTAAGTTGAGATTAGCAAGCTGGTTTATAAATAAAGCTTGATTATCTAGAGTGTGATTGTTAAAGTTTACATCTGTGTAAATAGATTGAGTGGCAAAGGCAATGGGTAAAGAGAGTTGATTTTTATATAAGGTTAAATGATCCTTTTGATAAATCTCTTGAAAGCCATACTTATCAAGTGAAGTTTCAGAAATATTGTACTGGATTCCAAATAAACTGTCTGCTAAAAGACTGTTATTTGCATAACGGAGATTAAGGTTGGTTCCAGAGGATTTGAATCCCAGTTTATCCAAACTAGTGCTAGCTGAACGATTTCGTACAGACGAAAATTGAGAGATTCCATTGTAGTTAAATTTCATACTGTCATTTCCAGTCTGAATTTGCAGTTTTTCAGTACGTGTAAATGAATTGTCAATTTGGTTTAGAATTGATTCCATAGCGGTGATATCTCTATTATAGGCGCTACGAGAAGCAAAGGCCCATTCTTTAGCTATTCCTTCCATTTGAGATGATGCATTTAAGCTTATCTCAGCCGTTATAAATAAAGACAAAAGAATTGCAAATAGATTTACAGAGATAAATTTTCTAATGACTGCAAGAAGTAAAAGAGCATAAACTAGTAGAAATTCAAGAGTGAGTAGGATATTCAAATCAGTTAAAAAAGAATAGTGTGATTTAAAATAGACAGTGGCCAAAAATCCTGTTAGTACAAGAAAAAGTGAGACAAATAGATTCCAGAGCTTCAGTTCTTTCAGACGGTTTAAGACTTCTGCTGCAGTATAAATTAACAGAGTAGAAAAAATCCAAGCATAGCGATGCAAAAACATATTCGGGGTATGCATCCCTTGCCAAAATAAATCAAGTGCTTCTATATAAAAACTTATTATTAAAAAAGTAAAGAAAATTGCATAGGTAAGTTTCACGTGAAACCTTATGGATTTTATTGTGAAAAATAGAATAGTCAAAATAAAAGGAAGCAATCCAACAAAAATCATTGGTATAGATCCATATTTAGTTGTATCAAAAGATCCAATGAATTGTTTTGCAAAAATATCCAAATACCAGCTACTATCTGTCTTTAATTTTGTGATGGCAGTCAACTTCTCTCCATGAGTTTGTAAATCAAACAGTGTAGGAAGAGTCATAATCAAACTAGCCATTCCAGCTAAAAAGGAGGTAACAACAAAATCAAGAAAAGATGATTTTCGAGTTTTAAAGTCCCAAGAAATTTGGCAGAGATACCAGAAAATAAGAAACAATGCTGTCATATACCCAAAATAATAATTTTGAATAAATAAGATTGACAAACTTGTAAAGTATAGTAGGCGCTTCTTTTGTGTTATAAGTAGGTGTAAACCAGTTATAATTAAAGGAATCAAGATAAAAACATCTAGCCAGGTTTTAATCTCTAACTGACTGACAGTGAAGCTCATTAAAGCATAGGAAGTAGATAATGCAAGTTTTAAAAATTTTGGGATATCTTTAAATAATCTAGTCAAACTAAAGAAGGTTGACAGACCAATCAATCCAAATTTTAAGAGAGTGGTTAGATAGACAGCATCTGGCATATTCGACAGATTAAAAAAGTAAACTATGGGTGAAAGAAAGCTACCCAAGTAATAACTAGATAGAGCATAGAAATTCAGTCCGAGGCCACTTGTAAAGGTGTAAAACAAACTGCCATTTCCATGCAGAATATTTCGTAAAGCTACATCAAAAATAACGTATTGATGGAAACCGTCTCCTAATAGTGGAGATGCATCGCTATTCCAGTAGATACCTTGAGTTAAGTATACTCCAGTCATAATTACTAAAGGAATGATGAAAGAAACAAAATAGGTCCAATATGTTTTAAAAAATGATTTCATGTTACCTCGTAGAATGATAGAAAACTCAGTTGGTTACCCCAACTGAGTTTTGAAGTCTTATTTAATCTTTCCAAAGTTCTTTAACTTTTGCTTGTACTTCTGCATTTTCTAGGAATTCATCGTAGGTTTCATCAATACGATCAATGACGCCATTCTTAGACAAAACAATGATATGGTTTGCCAAAGTTTGGATAAACTCGTGGTCATGACTAGCAAAGATGATTGATTCTTTAAAGTTTTTCAATCCATCGTTCAAGCTTGAGATAGATTCCAAGTCCAAGTGATTTGTTGGATCATCAAGTACAAGGACATTTGATTTCAAGAGCATGAGTTTTGAAAGCATGACACGTACTTTTTCTCCCCCTGACAAGACGTTTACAGGTTTGTTAACCTCATCACCAGAGAAGAGCATACGACCAAGGAAACCACGTAGGAAGGTATTGTCATCTTCTTCTTTACTTGCAAATTGACGCAACCAGTCAAGGATTGACTCTCCTCCTGCAAAATCAGCCGAGTTGTCTTTTGGCAAGTAAGAACGGCTAGTAGTAACTCCCCACTTGACAGTTCCTTCATAGTCGATGTCACCCATAATTGCACGAATTAATGCAGTCGTTTGGATGTCATTTTGTCCAATAAGAGCAGTCTTGTCACCTGGACGCAAGATGAAACTAATATTGTCTAGGATAGTTTCGCCATCAATCTTTACAGTTAAATTTTCTACTGTCAAGAGATCATTACCAATCTCACGTTCTGCTTTAAAGTTGATAAATGGATATTTACGACTAGATGGCACAATCTCTTCTAATTCAATCTTGTCAAGCATTTTTTTACGAGACGTTGCTTGTCTTGATTTAGAAGCATTAGCAGAGAATCGAGCAACGAATTCTTGCAATTGCTTAATTTTTTCTTCTGCCTTGGCATTACGGTCTGCTAGCAATTTAGCAGCAAGCTCAGAAGATTCCTTCCAGAAGTCGTAGTTTCCGACATAGAGTTTGATTTTTCCAAAGTCAAGGTCGGCCATATGAGTACACACTTTGTTTAAGAAGTGACGGTCGTGGGATACTACGATAACGGTGTTATCAAAGTCAATCAAGAAGTCTTCTAGCCAAGTAATAGATTGGATGTCCAACCCGTTGGTCGGCTCGTCCAAGAGAAGAACATCTGGTTTGCCAAAAAGTGCTTTGGCAAGGAGAACCTTCACTTTTTCACCATTGGCCAATTCGCTCATGTTTTGATAGTGCAATTCTTCTGGAATGTTTAGGTTTTGAAGTAGTTGAGACGCTTCACTTTCTGCTTCCCAACCTCCAAGTTCAGCAAATTCACCTTCGAGTTCGGCTGCACGAACACCATCTTCATCTGAAAAATCTTCCTTCATGTAAATGGCATCTTTTTCTTTCATGATGTTGTAAAGTTTTTCATTTCCCATAATGACGACATCAATAACTCGTTCATCTTCATAGTCAAAATGATTTTGACGGAGAACA
This sequence comes from Streptococcus oralis subsp. tigurinus, assembly GCF_002093575.1. Classification (GTDB taxonomy): domain Bacteria; phylum Bacillota; class Bacilli; order Lactobacillales; family Streptococcaceae; genus Streptococcus; species Streptococcus oralis_CH. Next base: position 28,243 of record NZ_LNVH01000008.1, read on the forward strand.
GAGAGACGTTCATCTGGACCAAGAGAGATGTGACCAGTTGTTGGCTCGATATCACCAGCTAAGATTTTTAAGAATGTAGACTTCCCAGCACCATTAGCACCAATCAATCCGTATGTATTTCCTTCTGTAAATTTGATATTGACATCATCAAAAAGTTTGCGATCACTAAAACGTAGTGAAACATCAGATACTGTAAGCAATGTTTTTCTCCTATAATATGTAATATATTTATTCTACTAGAAAAGAGAGAAATATTCAAATTTTTGTTTGTCAATTTTATGTCAATTAAGTTTACAGGTCTATTTACAATGAGTTAGTTGTTTGATTTTAATAATTTTCTGTTATTTTAACAAAAAAATGCTATAATTGAAGAGACCATTTTGAAGGAGAAAAAAATGACGAAACCCATTATTTTAACAGGAGATCGCCCAACAGGAAAACTGCATATTGGACATTATGTTGGGAGTCTTAAAAATAGAGTATTACTGCAGGAAGAAGACAAGTATGAGATGTTTGTTTTTTTGGCGGACCAACAAGCATTGACAGATCACGCCAAAGATCCTCAAACGATTGTAGAATCAATTGGGAATGTTGCCTTGGATTATCTAGCAGTTGGATTGGATCCAAGTAAATCAACTATCTTTATTCAAAGTCAGATTCCAGAGTTAGCTGAACTGTCTATGTACTATATGAATTTGGTGTCACTAGCACGTTTAGAGCGCAATCCTACAGTGAAAACAGAGATCGCTCAGAAAGGGTTTGGAGAAAGTATTCCGACAGGATTTTTAGTTTATCCGATTGCGCAAGCAGCAGATATTACTGCCTTCAAGGCTAATTATGTTCCTGTTGGGACAGATCAGAAACCAATGATTGAGCAAACTCGCGAGATTGTTCGTTCCTTTAATCATGCTTATAATTGTGAGGTCTTGGTGGAGCCGGAAGGTATTTATCCAGAAAATGAGAGAGCAGGGCGTTTGCCTGGTTTAGATGGAAATGCTAAAATGTCTAAATCCCTTAATAATGGTATTTATCTAGCTGATGATGCAGATACTTTGCGTAAAAAAGTCATGAGTATGTATACTGATCCGGACCATATTCGAGTAGAGGATCCAGGTAAGATTGAAGGAAATATGGTTTTCCATTATCTAGATGTGTTTGGTCGTCCAGAAGATGCTCAAGAAATTGCGGATATGAAAGAACATTATCAACGTGGTGGTCTTGGTGATGTAAAGACGAAACGTTATCTACTTGAAATATTAGAACGCGAACTTGGTCCTATTCGTGAGCGCCGTATCGAATTTGCTAAGGATATGGGAGAAGTGTACAATATGCTTCAAAAAGGTAGTGAGAAAGCGCGTGAGGTTGCGGGGCAAACTCTATCTGAAGTTAAGGGAGCAATGGGACTAAATTATTTTAAATTATAGATAAAATATGAATCGTAAAACTATCTCTTCCATAGGATCACAGGGATAGTTTTTTTATGATTTCTACCATAAATATAATTGACAAATTTTCATAGAATGGTATGATAGATACAATACAAAAAGAGTCAAGCTCAAAAAGAAAGAAAAGAGGAAACTTCAATGTCTAATTGGGATACTAAATTTTTGAAAAAAGGTTTTACCTTTGATGATGTATTGCTCATTCCAGCAGAAAGTCATGTGTTGCCTAATGATGCAGATTTAACAACAAAATTGGCAGATAATCTGACTTTAAATATCCCAATTATAACAGCCGCCATGGATACAGTCACAGAAAGTCAAATGGCTATTGCCATTTCTCGTGCAGGTGGTCTTGGAGTAATCCATAAAAATATGTCTATTGCGCAACAGGCAGATGAAGTTCGCAAGGTAAAACGTTCTGAAAATGGTGTTATTATTGATCCATTCTTCTTGACTCCAGAACACACTATTGCTGAAGCAGATGAACTGATGGGACGTTACCGTATCAGTGGTGTTCCAGTTGTAGAGACACTTGAAAATCGTAAATTGGTTGGTATTCTAACAAACCGAGATCTTCGCTTTATTTCAGATTACAATCAGCCAATCTCAAACCACATGACCAGTGAAAATCTTGTTACTGCTCCTGTTGGTACAGATCTTGCAACAGCTGAGAGCATTCTTCAAGAACACCGTATTGAAAAACTTCCTTTAGTTGATGAAGAAGGTCGTCTTTCTGGCTTGATTACTATTAAAGACATTGAAAAAGTGATTGAATTTCCAAATGCTGCCAAAGATGAGTTTGGTCGTCTCTTAGTTGCAGGTGCAGTAGGTGTTACTTCAGATACATTTGAACGTGCCGAAGCCCTTTTTGAAGCAGGTGCTGACGCAATTGTTATTGATACTGCCCATGGTCACTCTGCTGGTGTTCTACGTAAAATTGCTGAAATTCGTGCTCACTTCCCAGACCGCACTTTGATTGCGGGTAATATTGCCACTGCAGAAGGTGCGCGTGCTCTTTACGAAGCAGGTGTAGATGTTGTCAAAGTTGGAATTGGACCAGGTTCTATCTGTACCACTCGTGTGATTGCAGGGGTTGGTGTACCACAAGTTACAGCAATCTATGATGCAGCAGCTGTTGCGCGTGAATATGGAAAAACGATCATTGCTGACGGTGGAATCAAGTATTCTGGAGATATTGTAAAAGCCCTTGCTGCAGGTGGAAATGCTGTTATGCTTGGATCAATGTTTGCTGGAACAGACGAAGCACCAGGTGAAACTGAAATCTTCCAAGGACGTAAATTCAAGACTTACCGTGGTATGGGATCAATCGCAGCAATGAAGAAAGGTTCAAGCGATCGTTACTTCCAAGGTTCTGTCAATGAAGCAAACAAACTTGTTCCAGAAGGAATTGAAGGTCGTGTTGCTTATAAAGGAGCGGTAGCTGATATTGTCTTCCAAATGATTGGTGGTATCCGCTCTGGTATGGGTTACTGTGGTGCAGCTAACCTTAAAGAACTACACGATAATGCTCAATTTATTGAAATGTCTGGTGCTGGTTTGAAAGAAAGCCACCCTCATGATGTACAAATTACTAATGAGGCACCAAATTATTCTATGTAAAAGAGATAAAAAGAACTCCCGTGAAAACAGGAGTTCTTTTACAATATTGTCAATTTTAGTTTACAGCAACTTTACCATCCTGAATAGTGAAGATACTTAGATTTTCTGGTAGGTTTTGAAGATGGTCTAAGCTTGTTGTTGTGATAAAGGTTTGGATTGACTGAGAAATCGTTTCTAATAATTTTAGTTGTCTAGTGTTGTCAAGCTCGCTCATAACATCGTCAAGCAATAATATCGGGGATTCTGTAGTAATACTTTCCATTAGTTCGATTTCTGCTAATTTTATAGACAGGACGAGACTACGATGTTGGCCTTGGCTTCCAAAACTAGCATCCATCCCATTTATATAAAAAGAAATATCATCTCGATGAGGACCAACACCAGTATTCTTTTTAAATAAATCTCTGGATCTACTTTTTTCTAAAGCGATTTCAAAAGAATTCGTTAGCTGTTCTTCATCAGTGAAGTTGACAGATGATTGATAAAATATTGACAACTCTTCTAATTGATTTGAAATTTCTAAGTGTTTTTTTTGACCAAATTTCTCTAACTCTTTAATGAATTTTATCCGATGCTTTATGACGCGACAACCGTATTCTACTAACTGATCATCTAAGACTGACAGAAATGTTTCGTCAATCTTCTGGCTGGATTTTAGGTAAGTATTTCTTTGCTTGAGTATATGGTTATAGTTTGACAAGTCTGACAAGTAGATTGGTTTAATTTGTCCCAGTTCAATGTCTATAAATTTTCGACGAACAGAGGGCGCTCCTTTAATTAACTGGAGATCTTCAGGTGCAAAGAGGACCACATTCATATGTCCAATGTAGTCTGAGAGGCGAGCTTGCTTTAAGTGATTGACTTTAGTCACACGCCCTTTTGGCGTTAAATCAATTTCTAGAGGGATAGAACCTGTTTTTTTCTGTAGCAAGCCAGAAAGATGGAGTTGCTCGACATCAAAATGAATGAGATTTTTATCTGTACGAGTCCGATGACTACGTGTCAAGGCCAAGAAATAGATTGCTTCTAGAATATTGGTTTTTCCTTGTGCATTTTGACCTAGAAAGACGTTTAATTTTGGATTGAAATCAATTTTTGCCTCTTTGTAGTTTCGAAAAGTTTTAATTGTTAAATGTTGGAGCCACATGGTTATCTTCCTGGAAAACGTGGAACTTGTTTGGTTTTAGGTGATGAAGAAGTTTTTTGTTTTTCTTTCTTGACACCTTTATTCATTTCTTTAACAAGTTTAGCAATTCGCTCTTTCTCAATCTTATCTGCTTGATATTCTTCTTGCTCTTTTAAACTTGGTTGTGTCAAGGTGATGTCAAGCTTTAAATCAGGAATGTCAATCGTATCTCCAACACGAATTTTTTTCCCCCGTCTATTTTCTAATTCACCATTAAAGTAAACGTGATGCTCCATTAGAAAGGATTTGATAGCACCGCCGCTTTGTATAATTCCAAGCTCTTTTAGGAGGGCTTGGAGCGTGATAAATTCTTCAAATAATTTGTATTCCATAATTCACCTCAATCTTTGGTATTATACCATATTTTCCTTGAAATAGCTGAAGGAAAGTTAGCTGAAATGAAAACGATTTTACTCTTTAAAGCTATAAAGAGAACAAGAAAAATTTTGATTTTCGTGGTATAATAGAACTCTATATGTAAGGAGGTAAGGTATGGAATTAGTGCCTGGAATTTCAGCACATTTTGTTCAATCCAAAAAGTTTACAACAAATAAAATCACTATTCGTTTTACTGCTTCCTTATCTCTTGAGACAATAGCAGGACGCATGTTAAGTGCAAGTATGTTGGAGACGGCAAGTCAAGTTTATCCAACATCACAAGCATTTCGCAGATACTTGGCAAGTTTATATGGAACTGATATTTCCACAAGTGCTTATCGTAGGGGACAGGCACATATTCTTGACTTAACGTTTACCTATGTGAGGGATGATTTTTTAAGTAAAAAGAATGTCTTGACTTCTCGAATTTTGGAATTGGTGAAACAGACTTTATTTGCTCCCTTAGCTCAAGATGGTGCTTTTGAGCCAGCTTTATTTGAAATTGAAAGAAAACAGTTATTGGCTAGTCTAGCTACTGATATGGATGATTCATTTTATTTTGCTCATAAGGAGTTGGATAGCTTGTTCTTCCATGATGAGCGTCTTCAATTGAGATACAGTGATTTACGAAATAGCATTTCAAATGAGTCTCCAGAAAGTAGCTACACTTGTTTTCAAGATGCTCTGAAAAATGATCGAATTGATTTCTTTTTCTTAGGTGATTTTAATGAAGTAGAAATTGCAGAATCGCTGAAGTCATTACCCTTTACAGCTAGAGAGAACGGCATCACTATCCAGTACCATCAATCTTATTCGAATGTCCTACGAGAGGGAATGGTTCAGAGGAATGTTGGGCAATCAATTTTGGAATTAGGCTATCATTCTTCTATAAAATATGGCGATGATGAGCATTTGCCCATGCTTGTTATGAATGGTTTGTTGGGTGAATTTGCACATTCGAAACTTTTTACAAACGTTCGTGAAAATGCTGGAATAGCCTATACAGTCTCTAGTCAATTGGATTTGTTTAGTGGTCTGTTAAGGATGTATGCGGGTATTGATAGAGAAAATCGAAATCAGGCTAGAAAAATGATGAATCATCAATTGCTAGATCTGAAAAAGGGTAACTTTACAGATTTTGAACTTGAACAAACCAAGGAGATGATTCGACGATCTTTGTTGATGGCTCAAGATAATCAACAGACCCTAGTTGAAAGAGTCTATTTGAATGTTCTATTGGGGAAATCAAGCTTTGATATGGATCGATTGGTGGCAAAATTAGAGAGTGTTGATAAAGAAGCTGTATGTAAAGTTGCCAACAGTTTGAAGTTACAAGCGATTTACTTTATGGAAGGAGTAGAATGACAAAGGCTATTTTTGAAGAAAAATACTATCCTGCTGTAAAGGAAACAGTCTACAAAACACAATTGTCAAATGGATTGACAGTTTCTTTACTCCCTAAACAAGATTTCAATGAGGTTTATGGGATTGTAACGGTTCAATTTGGTTCCGTAGATGCAACTTATACAAGTTTAGACAAAGGTTTACGTCATCATCCAGCAGGAATTGCACATTTTCTTGAACATAAATTGTTTGAAAGAGAAAATTCTGAGGATATGATGGCAGCTTTTACTCGATTAGGTGCGGACAGTAATGCCTTTACAAGCTTTACTAAGACCAGCTATCTTTTTTCAACAATTGACCATCTATTAGAGAATTTAGATATGCTAGATGAGTTAGTTGGAGATGTTCATTTTACAGAAGAGTCTGTTTTGAGGGAACAGGATATTATCCAGCAAGAACGAGAAATGTATCAAGACGATCCAGACTCACGCTTGTTTTTTGCAACATTAGCCAACCTTTATCCGGATACTCCGTTAGCAACAGATATTGTTGGAAGTGAAAAATCAATTTCTGAGATTCAAGTTTCAAATTTAAAAGAGAACTTTACAGACTTTTACAAACCTGTCAACATGTCACTGTTTTTAGTTGGGAATATTGATGTGGAAGTTGTTGAGGAATACTTTTCGAAAAAGGAAAAGAAGACTTTAGAACAGTTTACAGTTACAAAAGAGAAACTACCCTTGGAGACTGTGAAGCAAACAGATAGCCTTCGGATGGAAGTTTCTTCACCCAAACTTGCTGTTGCGATTAGAGGTAATGGGCAAATAACAGAAGCTGAGTCTTATCGTTATAATATTTTATTGAAATTGCTATTTACGATGATGTTTGGTTGGACTTCTGACCGTTTTCAAAGGTTATATGAGACTGGGAAGTTAGATGCGTCATTGTCACTTGAGGTTGAAGTCAATAGTCGCTTTCATTTTGTGATATTGACAATGGACACCAAAGAGCCTGTTTCTCTGTCACATCAATTTCGTAAAGCGATTCGTCAGTTTAGTAGTGATGCGGATATTACCGAGGAGCATTTAGATCTTGTTAAGAGTGAGATGTTTGGTGAGTTTTTCAGTAGCATGAACTCTTTGGAATTTATTGCAACTCAATACAATCCGATGGATTGCGGAGAAACAATTTTTGATTTTCCGAAAATTTTACAGGAAATTACTTTGGAGGATGTTCTAGAAGCTGGACATCGTTTGATTGATAATGGTGATTTAGTTGATTTTACAATCTTTCCAGCTTAAAAGATGACTAATACTAGAAAGAAGGAATGGTACGTATGAGAAAAAAAACAATTGGCGAGGTTCTACGTTTAGCTAGAATTAATCAGGGATTGAGTTTAGAAGAATTGCAGGAAAAAACTGAAATTCAGTTGCATTTTCTAGAAGCTATGGAGGCAGATGATTTTGATCAACTTCCTAGTACCTTCTATGCTCGTTCTTTTTTAAGAAAATATGCCTGGGCAGTAGAGTTAGATGAAAGAATTGTTTTGGATGCCTACGATTCAGGCAGTATGATCACCTATGAAGAGGTAGATGTTGATGAAGAAGACTTATCTGGTCGCAGACGATCAAATAAGAAAAAAACGTCTTATCTCCCCTTGTTTTATTTCGTTCTATTTGCTTTGTCAATTTTAATTTTTGTCACTTACTATGTTTGGAACTACATCCAAACTCAGCCAAGTCCTTCTTCAGCTAATTATAGTGTTGTGAGCTCAACTAGTTCCACAACCTCATCTAGTTCATCTTCTAGTAGTCAGACGTCTAGCTCGTCTTCTACTACGGAATCAACTATTACAGTGTCAGGCGAAGGAAACCGCATTGAAGCTCGGTATAAAACGAGTAAGGAAATCGCTACTGTTCAACTGGCAGTATCAGATGCAACTAGTTGGGTAAGTGTTTCAGGAAGTGAGCTGGAGGGTGGTGTGACACTATCCGCAGACAATAAGAATGCAAAAACAACAGTTTCAACTAAGAATCCCGTTACCATTACTTTAGGTGTAGTGAAGGGAGTTACTGTGACTGTGGACAATCAAACGATTGATACTTCGAAGCTGACAACTCAGACTGGAACTGTAATACTTACATTTACTACAGATTAAGGAAAAATCAATGAAAAAAGAACAAATTCCTAATGTATTAACTATTGGTAGAATTCTCTTTATACCTCTCTTTATTCTTATTTTGACTTTGGGCCATTCACAAGGCAGTCATTTGCTAGCAGCTATAATTTTTGCAGTTGCTAGTGTAACGGATTATCTTGATGGTTACCTTGCTCGTAAATGGAATGTAGTCAGCAACTTTGGAAAGTTTGCTGATCCGATGGCTGATAAGCTGTTGGTTATGTCAGCTTTTATCATGTTGATTGAGTTAGGTATGGCTCCAGCTTGGGTTGTTGCTATTATCATCTGTCGTGAACTTGCGGTGACAGGCTTGCGCTTGTTGCTTGTTGAGACGGGAGGGACAGTTCTAGCAGCAGCGATGCCAGGGAAAATCAAGACCTTTAGTCAGATGTTTGCCATTATCTTTTTGCTCTTACATTGGAATTTAATTGGTCAGCTGTTGCTTTATATCGCTTTGTTTTTCACTATCTACTCTGGTTATGATTATTTCAAGGGTAGCGCTCATGTATTCAAAGGGACATTTGGTTCGAAATGAAATCGATTATTGAAGTAAAAGATCTGTCTTTTCGTTACAAGGAAGACCAGGATCATTATGATGTTAATAATGTCTCGTTTCACGTGAAACGGGGAGAATGGCTTTCGATTGTAGGTCATAATGGGAGTGGAAAATCGACAACTATCCGTTTGATTGATGGCTTGCTTGAAGCAGAGTCTGGGGAAATCTGGATTGATGGGCAATTGCTGTCCTCTGAGAATGTTTGGGACTTACGCCGTCAAATTGGTATGGTTTTTCAAAATCCAGATAACCAATTTGTGGGGGCAACTGTTGAAGATGATGTCGCCTTTGGATTAGAAAATCAGGGACTTCCTCGAGAAGAAATGAAGAAGAGAGTGGCTGAATCTTTGGAGTTGGTAGGGATGCTGGACTTTAAGAAGAGAGAACCAGCTCGTTTATCTGGTGGACAAAAACAACGGGTGGCTATTGCAGGAGTTGTTGCCTTGAGGCCAGCTATTTTGATTTTGGACGAGGCTACAAGTATGTTGGATCCTGAGGGACGCAGAGAACTGATTCAGACAGTTCAAGAGATACGAAAAGACCACCAGATGACAGTCGTCTCCATTACACATGATTTAGAGGAAGTTGCGATGAGTGACCGTGTCTTAGTCATGAAAAAAGGCCAAGTGGAGTCAACCAGCAGCCCAAGAGAACTTTTTTCTCGGGATGACCTTGACCAGATAGGATTAGATGATCCCTTTACGAATCAATTGAGAGAATCTTTGAGAGAGACTGGTTATCAGTTGCCGGATGGCTATTTAACAGAAGGAGAGCTAGAGGACAAGCTATGGGAATTACTCTAGAAAATGTGAGCTTTACCTATCAAGAGGGGACTCCCCTATCTTCATCAGCCCTGACTGATGTTTCTTTGACGATTGAGGATGGCTCTTATACAGCTTTAGTAGGGCACACAGGTAGTGGGAAATCAACGATTTTACAGCTTTTAAATGGCCTATTGGTACCAAGTAAGGGTTCTGTTCGAGTTTTTGATACCGTCATTACCCCTACATCAACCAATAAAGAAATTCGTCAGATTCGAAAGCAAGTCGGTCTAGTGTTTCAATTTGCTGAAAATCAGATTTTTGAAGAGACTGTTTTGAAAGATGTTGCATTTGGACCGCAAAATTTTGGAGTTTCTGAGGAAGAGGCCAAGAAAATTGCGCGTGAAAAGTTAGCCTTGGTAGGCATCGATGAGTCACTCTTCGAGCGCAGTCCTTTTGAACTTTCGGGTGGCCAGATGAGACGTGTGGCTATAGCAGGTATGCTAGCCATGGAGCCAACTGTCTTGGTTTTGGATGAGCCAACAGCAGGGCTAGATCCTCTGGGCAGAAAAGAATTGATGACCCTGTTTAAAAAACTTCACCTTTCTGGAATGACAATCGTTCTGGTAACGCATTTGATGGATGACGTAGCTACGTATGCTGATCAGGTCTACGTTATGGAAAAGGGGCGTTTAGTCAAAAGTGGCAAACCGAGTGATGTTTTCCAAGATGTAGCCTCTATGGAAAAAGTACAGTTAGGTGTGCCTAAAATCACAGCCTTTTGTAAACGTTTGGCAGATAGGGGTGTAGCTTTTAAAAAACTGCCAATCAAGATAGAGGAGTTTAAGGAGTCGCTAAATGGATAGTATGATTTTAGGGCGTTATATACCGGGGGATTCCATCATTCATCGTTTGGATCCACGTAGTAAATTGCTTGCCATGATTCTGCTGATTTTGATTGTATTTTGGGCCAATAATCCTCTCACCAATCTCATTTTGTTTATAGCGACAGGTATATTTATCGCTTTGTCAGGCGTTTCCCTCTCATTTTTCATTCAGGGATTAAAATCCATGTTCTTCTTGATTGCTTTTACGACTCTTTTTCAGCTCTTTTTCATTTCAAGTGGAAATGTCCTATTTGAGTTTTCTTTTATAAGAATAACGGATTATGCTTTGCAACAAGCGGGAATCATTTTCTGTCGTTTTGTGTTGATTATTTTCTTTTCAACCTTGCTGACATTAACGACCATGCCTTTGAGTCTGGCAGCTGCAGTTGAAGCTCTTTTAGCACCGCTGAAACGCGTGAAAGTTCCCGTTCATGAAATTGGTCTGATGTTATCAATGAGTTTGCGTTTTGTTCCAACCTTGATGGATGACACGACGAGAATTATGAATGCTCAAAAAGCTCGTGGAGTTGATTTTGGTGAGGGAAGCATCGTTCAAAAAGTAAAGGCTATGATTCCAATTTTAATTCCTCTTTTTGCGACGAGCTTAAAGCGTGCAGATTCATTGGCAATAGCCATGGAAGCGCGTGGTTATCAGGGAGGAAAGGGTAGAAGTCAGTATAGACAATTGAGATGGAGTCAAAAGGATACACTGGCAATTCTTGTGATTTTGGTACTGGGATGTTTCTTATTTTTCTTAAAATCTTAGCAGGTTTGTAGGATTGATAAGAAGCTCACTGTAGCAGATTTTTAGTATAAAGGTAGGAATATGAACCGTTTTAAAAAATCAAAATATCTAATCATCGTTTTTGTCACAGTTCTGGCAGTTTCTGTACTATTAGTGACAACCTATTCAAGCGCTATCGTGACAAAACTAGGAGATGGGATTTCCTTAGTAGATAGAATTGTCCAAAAACCCTTTCAGTGGTTTGATACTTTCAAATCAGATTTGGGACATTTGACGCAGACTTACAATGAAAACGAAAGCTTAAAAAAGCAACTCTACAAACTAGAAGTGGAGTCTAATCAATCAGAAAGTTTAAAAAATGAAAATGAACAACTACGTCAGTTGCTGGATATGAAGTCAAAATTGCAGGCTACAAAAAACTTAGCAGCAGATGTGATTACGCGCTCACCGGTATTTTGGAAGCAAGAGTTAACGATAGATGCAGGAAGTTCAAAGGGTGCTTCTGAAAATATGTTGGCCATTGCAAACGGGGGCTTGATTGGCAGTGTTTCAAAAGTGGAGGATCATTCAACAACGATCAACCTATTGACAAACACCGAAAATTCAGACAAAATTTCCGTTAAAATCTTGCATGGTTCTACTGAAATTTACGGAATTATCGTTGGTTATGACAAAGAAACCGAACTTCTTAAAATTAGTCAATTAAACAGTAACAACGACATTAGTGCCGGAGATAGGGTGACTACAGGGGGGCTTGGAAACTTTAATGTTAAGGATATTCCTGTTGGAGAGGTTGTTGCTACAACTCATAGCAGTGATTATCTAACACGAGAGGTAACAGTAAAGTTAAGTGCTGATACTAAAGATCTTCATGTGGTAGAGTTAGTGGGGAATTAGCAATGAGACTGTTAAAACAAGTTGGTATTTTCTTTTTACTTCCTTTTCTTGTGCTAATTGATGCACATATTGGTCAATTAGTAGAATCCTTTTATCCACATTTTCACTTAGCAAGTCATTTCCTGTTTTTATTTCTCTTGTTTGAGACAATTGAGGTATCAGAATACTTCTATTTAGCTTATTGCTGTATAGCAGGTTTGGTGTACGATATCTATTTTTTCCACTCGATAGGAATTGCGACACTTTTATTTATCTTGATAGGTGCCTCACTTCACAAGTTTAATAGTGTAACTTTGTTGAACCGTTGGACGAGAATGTTAACAATAGTTGTGATGAGCTTCCTATTTGATATGGGTAGTTATCTTCTGGCCCTTGCTATAGGACTGACAGTAGAATCAATGCCAGTTTTCATTGTTTACAGCCTTGTCCCATCAATGATTTTAAACTTTTTATGGATGCTTATTTTCCAATATATTTTTGAAAAATATTATCTATAAGAAAGAAATAAAAATGTAACAAAGGCGTAATATTTATTATGTCTTTTTTTGGTATACTAGTAATGTCTTAAATAGAAGGAGTATCTACACAATATGAAGAAAAAAATCTTAGCGTCACTTTTATTAAGTACAGTATTGGTGTCTCAAGTGGCAGTGTTAACAACTGTTCATGCTGAAACAACTGATGAAAAAATTGCTGCTCAAGATAGTAAGATTAGTGACTTGACAGCTCAACAAAAAGAAGCTCAAAAACAGGTAGATGAAATCCAAACGCAAGTTACAGCCATTCAAACACAGCAAGCAAACTTGCAAGCTGAAAATGAAACACTACAAGCGGAATCTAAAAAACTTGAAGGAGAAATTACAGAGCTCTCTAAGAATATTGTTGCTCGTAATGAATCTTTGGAAAAACAAGCACGTAGCGCACAAACAAACGGTGCTGCAACTAGCTATATCAACACAATTGTAAATTCAAAATCAATTACAGAAGCTATTTCCCGTGTTGCGGCTATGAGCGAGATTGTATCGGCTAACAACAAAATGTTAGAGCAACAAAAAGCTGATAAAAAATCAATTTCAGAAAAACAAGTCGCAAATAATGAAGCAATCAATACTGTCATTGCGAACCAACAAACGCTTGCTGACGATGCACAGACATTGACAACAAAACAGGCGGAGTTAAAAGTTGCTGAGTTGAACCTTGCTGCAGAGAAAGCTACTGCAGAAGGCGAGAAAGCTACCTTGTTGGAACAAAAAGCAGCAGCAGAGGCAGAAGCGAAAGCAGCAGCTGAAGCAGAGGCAGCTTATAAAGCACGTCAAACAAGTCAACAACAATCAGTTGTTGCTTCTGGAAACACAAGTTTCTCAGCTCAAGTGCAAGCAACATCTACATCTACATCAACGTCAGCATCAGCATCTGACGACGAGGACTCAAGCTACACTCCAGCACCTACACCTACTCCGACTCCTACTAGACAACGTCCAACATACAGTACAAATGCTTCAAGTTATCCAACTGGTGAATGTACTTGGGGAGCTAAAACATTAGCACCTTGGGCTGGAGATTACTGGGGTAACGGAGCACAGTGGGCTACAAGTGCAGCAGCTGCAGGTTTCCGTACTGGTTCTCAACCACAAGTTGGTGCGATTGCATGTTGGAATGATGGTGGCTATGGACACGTAGCGGTTGTTACAGCAGTTGATTCAACTACTCGTATTCAAGTATCAGAATCAAACTATGGTGGAGATCGTACAATCGGTAACAAACGTGGATGGTTCAACCCAACTACAACATCTGAAGGTTATGTTACTTACATTTATCCAAACTAATGAATGAAACGAAGAGGCTCGATTTGAGCCTCTTTTATTATTTTTAATCGAGAGCAAGATCGAAATCTATCAAAATCACTTGAAAATATCGCTAAAATGTGGTAGAATGAAACTTGTCGTGTAAACGATAATACTCATTCTTGATGAATTGTGAAACTGTTGCCCTCGGGTCGTTTTGCAAGTTGAAATCAAGAAGAGGAAAAAAACAAAAAGGAGAAATACTCATGGCAGTAATTTCAATGAAACAACTTCTTGAGGCTGGTGTACACTTTGGTCACCAAACTCGTCGCTGGAACCCTAAGATGGCTAAGTACATCTTCACTGAACGTAACGGAATCCACGTTATCGACTTGCAACAAACTGTAAAATACGCTGACCAAGCATACGACTTCATGCGTGATGCTGCGGCTAACGATGCAGTTGTATTGTTTGTTGGTACTAAAAAACAAGCTGCTGATGCTGTTAAGGAAGAAGCAGAACGTTCAGGTCAATACTACATCAACCACCGTTGGTTGGGTGGAACTCTTACGAACTGGGGAACTATCCAAAAACGTATTGCTCGTTTGAAAGAAATCAAACGCATGGAAGAAGAAGGAATCTTTGATGTTCTTCCTAAGAAAGAAGTTGCACTTCTTAACAAACAACGTGCACGTCTTGAAAAATTCTTGGGTGGTATCGAAGACATGCCTCGTATCCCAGATGTAATGTACGTAGTTGACCCACATAAAGAACAAATCGCTGTTAAAGAAGCTAAAAAATTGGGAATCCCAGTTGTAGCGATGGTTGACACAAACACTGATCCAGACGATATCGATGTAATCATCCCAGCTAACGATGACGCTATCCGCGCGGTTAAATTGATCACAGCTAAATTGGCTGACGCTATCATCGAAGGACGTCAAGGTGAAGATGCAGCAGCAGTTGAAGCAGAATTTGAAGCTTCAGAAGCTCAAGCTGACTCAATCGAAGAAATCGTTGAAGTTGTAGAAGGCGACAACGCTTAATTCAAATAAGTAATCATTACCTAGGAGGGCGGGGCTTAGCCCGGCTCTCCTATTTTTAAAAAATATAGGAGAATCAAAATGGCAGAAATTACAGCTAAACTTGTTAAAGAGTTGCGTGAAAAATCTGGTGCTGGTGTTATGGACGCTAAGAAAGCATTGGTTGAAGTTGAAGGTGATATCGAAAAAGCAATCGAATTGCTTCGTGAAAAAGGTATGGCTAAGGCAGCTAAGAAAGCTGACCGTGTTGCAGCTGAAGGTTTGACTGGTGTATTTGTTAACGGTAACGTTGCAGCAGTAGTTGAAGTAAATGCTGAAACTGACTTCGTTGCGAAAAACGCTCAATTCGTTGAGTTGGTAAATGCAACAGCTAAAGTAATTGCTGAAGGTAAACCAGCGAACAACGAAGAAGCACTTGCTTTGACAATGCCTTCAGGTGAAACTCTTGAAGCAGCCTATGTATCTGCAACAGCTACAATCGGTGAAAAAATCTCATTCCGTCGTTTTGCTTTGCTTGAAAAAACAGATGCGCAACACTTTGGAGCATACCAACACAATGGTGGTCGAATTGGTGTTATCTCTGTTATTGAAGGTGGAGACGAAGCGCTTGCTAAACAAATCTCAATGCACATTGCTGCGATGAAACCAACAGTTCTTTCTTACAAAGAATTGGATGAGCAGTTCGTTAAAGATGAGTTGGCACAATTGAACCACGTGATTGACCAAGATAATGATAGCCGTGCAATGGTTGGTAAACCAGCTCTTCCACACTTGAAATATGGATCAAAAGCTCAATTGACTGATGAAGTGATTGCTCAAGCTGAAGAAGATATCAAAGCTGAATTGGTTGCAGAAGGCAAACCAGAAAAAATCTGGGACAAAATCATCCCAGGTAAAATGGATCGCTTCATGCTTGACAACACTAAAGTTGACCAAGCATACACACTTCTTGCACAAGTATACATCATGGATGACAGCAAGACGGTTGAAGCCTACCTTGATTCAGTTAACGCTTCAGTAGTTGAGTTCGCTCGCTTTGAAGTTGGTGAAGGTATCGAAAAAGCTGCAAATGATTTTGAAGCTGAAGTTGCAGCTACAATGGCAGCAGCTTTGAATAACTAAAGAATCTGAAACAAAATAGTTCTCAGCCACAAAAAAGCTAGAGGTTTCCAATTGAGAAACTCTAGCTTTTTAATTTTGCCCCCTTTTCTTATTGTATTTTAAGAGGTTATTGGCCATGAGTATGAGTACCATGTTAATTCTCACTTGACGCTTACCCCTCAGATTACATCTCTTGTAACTCAAACAAGCCTTTATCTGCTCCAAAACTTAGGCTCTATATAAGTAAACAAAAAGCCCTTTAATAAGGGCTAAGTGCATTTAGGAGGCTACACTTCAAATTCATAGAGTGCTGTAGACAAATAACGTTCGCCGTTATCCGGTGCTAAAGCAAGGACTTTCTTCCCTGTACCTAATTTCTTGGCAACTTCAATTGCCCCGTAAATTGCTGCAGCTGAAGAAATCCCAACAAGGAAGCCTTCTTTTCCACCAATTTCACGTCCGAGTGCTAGAGCATCATCTGATGTTACGCGGACGATACCATCATAGGCCTTTGTATCAAGTGTTTCAGGAATAAATCCAGCTGAGATACCTTGAATTTTGTGAGGTCCTGGTTTTTCACCAGACAAGATAGCTGACTCGTCTGCCTCAACTGCATAAACTTGAATGTTTGGATTTGCTGCTTTAAGAGCGTGAGAAACACCAGAAATTGTTCCACCGGTACCAACTCCAGCAACAAAGGCATCTAATCCATCTTTACCGAAAGTAGCTAGTATTTCAGCTCCTGTTGTTCTTTCGTGTACTTCTGGATTAGCTGGATTGTCAAATTGAAGAGGAAGGAAACCATCACGTTCAGCAGCGATTTCCTGAGCTTTGGCAATAGCCCCTTTCATTCCTTCGCTACCAGGAGTGAGGACGAGTTCAGCACCATAGGCTTGGATAATCTTGCGTCGTTCCACACTCATCGTTTCAGGCATGACGATAACAACTTTATATCCTTTAGCAGCACCAACCCATGAAAGACCGATACCAGTGTTTCCACTCGTTGCTTCAACAATAGTAGCACCCGGTTTTAGAATACCATCTTGTTCTGCTTTTTCAATCATGCTAAGGGCAATGCGGTCTTTTACTGACGATCCAGGGTTAAAAGCTTCTAGTTTAACATAGACGTCTGCAGCACCCTCTGGAACAATGTTGTTAAGTTTAACAATCGGTGTTTGTCCAATAAGTTCAGTGATATTGTTATAAATAGCCATAGATATACCTCTTTGTATAAGATGATACTAGTATAACGCGCTCAAGGCTATTTGTAAAATATAGAAATCCTATCAAAGTGATAGGATTTTTTTATATCAAAGGTCTAAACTATTAATTTTTAATCGATTGTGATAAGCCAATTCTAATAAATAGGTGTAAAGAGGGAGGGTGTCTGTTTTTTTAGGGAATTCAAATTTATGAAAACTCAGATGCTCATTATGTGCTTTTAGAAAGACATTTTCTAAATAAGTGATCGTAATCTCACTATCATCTATACCTGCTCCAGCAGTTTCCATTTCAACGTTTACAATGTTCATCAAAAAGAGTGACTTAACAGATACCTTGCGACCAGTGGCACCTTGCTTATCTGTAAAGATGATACGAATATTTGTAAAGATGATTGAATCCCGAATAAGTTTATACCCACTTTGGATTTCTTCATTCTCTAGTAGGTATTGACCATATTCTTTGATAAGAGCTTCTTTGTTTTGCTCGCTGAAGTTACCAGCAAGTCCTTGAATAAATTTCCCAAGAGCCATAAGTTCTCCTTTGTTTACACTAAGTTTACAGGGGCCTCAACTTCTCGTAAACCTTGATCGGTTAAAGCGATTTTTCCATTAAAGAAGTCCACAAGTGCAGCTTTAATATTTTCTTTTTCTTCTTTATCAACATAAATCATCGTATCGACTTGATCTGTAAAATTTGTATCTAGATCCATGAGATTATGTTCTTTAAGGAAGTTATTGTACTCTTGGTACTGAGCGTAAGACATCTGAATGGCTATGCCAGCCTGTTCTTTAATTTCAATAATGCCAATTTCTTTGACAGCCAAGGCTACACTTCCTGCGTAAGCACGAATCAAACCTCCAGCGCCTAACTTAATTCCACCAAAGTAACGAGTAACTACTACGCAGACATTCGTAAGATTATGATTTTCTAAGACGCTAAGCATAGGAACTCCAGCAGTACCACTAGGCTCTCCATCATCACTCGTGCGCTTGATTTCACTTCGTTCCCCTACAATAAAAGCAGAGCAGTTATGGGTGGCTTTATAGTGTTCTTTTTTGATGGTAGTGATGAAGTCACGAGCCTCTTCTTCGCTATAAACACGCTTGACATGACAGATAAATCGGGATTTTTTGATTTCTTCTTGGACCTGCCCATCCTCTTTAATTGTTCTAAATTCCATGATTTAATTGTACTAAAAAAATATCTAAAGTGCTAGATTTTTACGAATATTAAAGTATGAAAGTAAATCCAAATTATCTCGGTTGCTTGTTTACTGAGAAAGAATTAACTGAAGAAGAACGACAGGTAGCAGTGAAACTGCTAGCAATGAGAAAAGAGAAGGGGAAACTGTTTTGTCAACGTTGTAATAGTTTGATTCTAGAAGAATGGTATTTGCCTATCGGTGCCTACTATTGTAGGGAGTGTTTACTGATGAAGCGAGTCAGGAGTGATCAAGCTTTATACTATTTTCCACAGGAGGATTTTCCTAAGCAAAATGTTCTCAAATGGAGTGGCCAATTGACTCCTTTTCAAGAGAAGGTATCGGAGGGGCTGATTCGAGCAGTCAAAAAGAAAGAACCGACCTTAGTTTATGCTGTGACAGGAGCTGGAAAGACAGAGATGATTTATCAAGTTGTAGCCAAAGTGATTAATGATGGTGGTTCAGTTTGTTTGGCCAGTCCTCGAATCGATGTTTGTTTGGAGTTGTATAAACGACTGCAGAATGATTTTGCTTGTGAGATAGCACTACTTCATGGCGAATCAGAGCCCTATTTTCGAACTCCACTAGTTGTTGCAACGACTCACCAGCTGTTAAAATTTCATTATGCTTTTGATTTGCTGATAGTAGATGAAGTAGATGCCTTTCCTTATGTTGACAACCCTGTTCTTTACTATGCTGTAAATCAATGTGTAAAGGTGGAGGGTGTAAAGATATTTCTTACAGCGACTTCTACAGATGAGTTAGATAGGAAGGTTCGCACAGGAGAATTAAAAAGGTTGAGCTTGCCGAGACGGTTTCATGGAAATCCTTTGATTATTCCTAAACCAGTCTGGTTATCGGATTTTAATCGCTGTTTAGAGAAAAATCAATTGTCAACCAAGTTAAAGACTTATATTGAGAAACAGAGAAGAACAGGTTATCCCTTACTGATTTTTGCATCAGAGATTAAGAAAGGCGAAAAACTAAAAGAAATCTTGAAGGAGCAGTACCCGAATGAGAATATCGGCTTTGTGTCTTCTGTGACAGAAGACCGATTAGAGCAGGTGCAAGCTTTTCGAGATGGAGAACTAACAATACTAATCAGTACGACAATCTTGGAACGCGGGGTTACCTTCCCTTGTGTGGATGTTTTTGTTGTAGAAGCTAATCATAGGCTCTTTACCAAGTCTAGCTTGATTCAGATTGGTGGTCGAGTTGGGCGTAGTATGGACAGACCAACTGGTGAGTTGCTCTTCTTTCATGATGGATTAAATGCTTCCATCAAGAAGGCAATCAAGGAAATCAAACAAATGAACAAGGAGGCGGGGTTATGAACTGTTTATTATGTGGTCAGACCACAAAGAGTGAGTTAACTTTTGGTAGTCTCTTCATTTTGAAAGATGACTGCAGTTATCTTTGCTCAGCTTGTGCTTCTAGTTTTGAGAAGATTGGTGAGAATTATTGCCCAAACTGTATGAAAACAGGCATGTCAACTAAGTGTCAAGATTGTAAACTTTGGTGTAAAGAAGAAATTCAGGTTGATCATGAGGCAATCTTTACCTATAATCAAGCTATGAAAGACTTTTTCAGTAGATATAAGTTTGATGGCGATTTTTTGCTTAGAAAAGTTTTTGCTTCCGTTCTTGCTGAGGAGTTGAAAAAGTATAGAGGTTATCAATTTGTGTTGATTCCCCTAAGCCCTGAAAGATTGCTTGAGAGGGGGTTTAACCAAGTCGAGGGTTTGGTTGAGGCAGCAGGTTTTTCTTTTAAAGATATATTAGGAAAAAGAGAAGAGAGCGCTAGTTCTTCTAAAAGCCGTTTGGAAAGGTTGGCTACTGAAATTCCATTTTTTATTAAAGATGGAATCTCACTTCCTAAGAAGATTTTGCTGATTGATGATATCTATACAACAGGGGCAACTGTGAATCGTGTGAAACGACTTTTGGAAGAAGCAGGTGCTTTGGAAGTTAAAACTTTTTCCCTTGTAAGATGAGGAAAAAATTTGCAAAATGAAAATGAAAGCGTTATAATATAGTTAGAAAAACAAAAATGTTTAGAAAGAAGGTACTTATATGATTAAATATAGTATCCGTGGTGAAAACCTAGAAGTAACAGAAGCAATTCGTGATTATGTAGTTTCTAAACTCGAAAAGATCGAAAAGTATTTCCAACCAGAGCAAGAGTTGGATGCACGTGTGAATTTGAAAGTTTACCGTGAGAAAACAGCAAAGGTTGAAGTAACAATTCCACTTGGATCTATTACTCTTCGTGCAGAAGATGTTTCTCAAGATATGTATGGTTCTATCGATCTTGTAACAGATAAAATTGAACGTCAGATTCGTAAAAATAAGACTAAAATCGAACGCAAGAATAAAAATAAAGTTGCGACAAGTCAACTCTTTACAGATGCTCTAGTTGAAGATGCAGATGTTGTGCAACCCAAAGTCGTTCGTTCAAAACAAATTGATTTGAAGCCAATGGATTTAGAAGAAGCGCTTCTTCAAATGGATTTATTGGGACATGATTTCTTTATCTATGTAGATGTAGAAGATCAAACAACTAATGTTTTGTATCGTCGAGAAGATGGTGAAGTTGGTTTGCTCGAAGTAAAAGAATCATAAAATTGAAATAACTAATAAGAGTGGTTTACTGATTTGTAAACCACTTTTTCTTGTGCCTATAAGTAAGTAGAAAAACGAGGAAATCCTTGATAAAACAGTCAGAATCAGCCCCTATAATCTGAACTTATAGGGGTGTTTATATTTATTAAGTAGACAAAATAATACCCTAAGGGATAGAATGGGGTTGTCAACAAATAGCGAATACAAAAATGTAAGCGCTCTTATAACAAATAAAGGAGTCATGACTATGGCAACAAAAGAAGAAATTTTACGCGAACTATATCCTGAGGACCTTTTTCACTATGCGGATGGTCTAACTTTGGGAGAAGCAGAGGTTTTACAAGAAACTCGCCGTTTGATTGAGAAACATCTCCGTCCGGTTATTAATGAATACTGGGAAAAACCTGATTTTCCTTTTGAAGAATTCTATGCTGTGGCTAAGGGCGCTCAAATTATGAACAATCCAAAATTGTTTGAAGGACGTGAGGGCAGCTGGAAACCTTCTGAACTTTATATTGCTTTCTTGTATCTTGAACTTGCTCGCTTCGATGCTTCTATGGCAACATTCTACACCGTTCATGGTGGACTTTGCTACAACACAATTCTCTTGGGTGGTGATGAGCGTCAACAAAAAGAATTTCTTCCAAAACTAGCTGCATTTGATTGGCAAGGTTGCTTCGCTTTGACTGAACCTCTTTCAGGTTCTGATATTGCTGGAGGACTTGCAACTACTGCAGAACGTGTTGGAGACAAGTGGATTCTAAATGGTGAAAAACGCTGGATTGGTGGTTCAGATACTGCGGATGTCGTTCCTGTATTTGCTCGTGATGTTGCGGATGGCAAGGTGAAATGCTTTATCGTTCGTAAGGGAGCTCCTGGATATCATGCGGAACCAATCCCACATAAGATTGCTCTTCGTTGTGTCCGCAATGGCCATATTACTATGAAGAATGTAGAGGTTCCAGATTCAGACCGTTTGGTAAATATCAATGGTTTTGGTGATGTAGCCCGTATCTTGACCTTCACTCGTGCGGACGTTGCTCACATTGCTATGGGAGTGACTTGTGGATCTTATGTAGCAGCTCTTAAATATGCTAAAGATCGTGAACAGTTCAAACGTCCAATTGCCAAATTCCAAATTGTTCAAGAAAAATTGGCTCGTATGCAAGCAAATGCTGTAGCAGTTATTGCTTATTCAACTCGTATTGCTGAGATGCAAGAGAAAGGGAATGAATTGATGCTTAACTCTGCTCTTGCTAAGATGCACAATTCCTTGGTGATGCGCGAAACAGTTGCCCTTGCTCGTGAAACTTGCGGAGGTAATGGTATTACACTTGAGACAGACGTTGCTCGTTTCTTTGCAGATGCTGAATCAATCTATACCTATGAAGGTTCACACGAAGTGAATGCCTTGATTGTTGGTCGTGAGATTACTGGACTAGGTGCCTTTGTTTAATGTCAGAAGGGCGATTGAAGGATTTCTGTTCAATCGTCCTTGCTTCATGCACTGGATTTTTGTAAAATAAGAAGGAGAAAATAATGATATCTAAGGTGATGATTATTGGTTCTGGTCAAATGGGAAGCGGAATTGCTCAAGTATTTGCTCAGGCTGGTTTTACAGTTTACTTAAACGATATTAAAGAAGAATTTGTTCAAAGAGGCTTGAATAATATCACAAAACAATTGGAACGTTCAGTTGAAAAAGGACGGATGTCTGCGGATGAGAAGGATCAGGTATTGGCCAATTTGCTTCCATCTGTTTCATATGAAGATGCGAAACAAGTCCAATTGGTGATTGAAGCTGCAACTGAGAATCGTGAGATTAAGTTGAATATTTTCAAACAATTGGATGAATTGACAGATCCTAAAACTATCTTAGCATCAAACACATCCTCTTTGTCAATCACGGATATAGCTGCTGCTACTAAACATCAAGAGCGCGTGATTGGAATGCACTTCTTTAATCCTGCCCCAATCATGAAACTTGTAGAGGTTATTAAGGCCTTGCAGACTTCAGAAGAAGTGGTTCAGGCGGTTCGTGAACTGACAGTGAAAATTGGTAAAACACCAGTTGATGTTAAAGATTCTTATGGTTTTGTTGTGAACAGAATTTTGATTCCTATGATCAATGAAGCCATTTACATTCTAGGTGAAGGAGTGGCTAGTGCCGAAGAAATCGATGAAGCGATGAAACTTGGTGCAAATCATCCTATTGGACCTTTGGCTCTTGCTGACTTGATTGGGTTGGATGTTTGTTTGGCTATTATGGGCGTCCTAAACCAAGGGTTTGGTGATCAAAAATACCGTCCTGCCCCTCTTCTTAAGAAAATGGTCGAAGCAGGAAAATTGGGACGGAAGACAAAAGAAGGTTTCTTTACTTACTAGACACTGATGGAGGTAGTCATGAAAGACGTAGTTATTGTTTCGGCAGTGCGAACACCTTTAGGTTCCTTTGGCGGGAGCTTGAAGAATGTTTCTGCTGTTGATTTGGGATCTTTGGTAATTAAGAGTGCTTTGGAAAAAGCGAATATTAAACCAGAGCAGGTAGATGAAGTGATTATGGGGAATGTCCTAGGCGCAGGTTTAGGTCAAAACGTAGCTCGTCAAATGAGCATTCACGCAGGACTCCCTGAATTTACACCAGCCTTTACTATCAACAAGGTTTGTGGTTCCGGTTTGAAGGCAGTGCAGTTGGCTGCTCAAGCGATTCGATGCGGCGATGCAGATATTATCGTAGCTGGTGGTGCAGAAAACATGAGTCAGGCGCCATACGTTTTGCCAAGTTTCCGTTGGGGTGGTCGTATGGGAGATTCGAAAGTGGTAGATACCATGATTAAGGACGGTTTGTCTGATGCCTTTAACGAATACCATATGGGGATTACAGCTGAGAATGTGGCAGAAGAATATGGTATTAGCCGAGATGATCAAGATGCGCTTGCTTTGGAATCACAAAAACGAGCAGTGGCGGCTATAGAATCTGGACGCTTTAAGGAAGAGATTGTTCCGGTGGTTATTCCTCAACGTAAAGGCGATTCTATCGTCTTTGATACAGATGAATTTCCTAGAAAAGATGCTAGCTTGGAGAGTCTGTCTAAGCTACGACCTGTTTTCAAAAAAGACGGTTCTGTTACAGCGGGTAATGCATCAGGTATCAATGACGGAGCAGCGGCTGTCTTGGTCATGAGCGCTGAAAAAGCTGAAGAATTGGGACTCCCAGTGATTGTTCGCATTCGTTCGTATGCAAGTGCAGGTTTGGATCCTAAAATTATGGGATGTGGACCGATTTATGCGACTCGCAAAGCTCTAGAAAAAGGCAATTTGACAGTTGATGATCTTGACTTGATCGAGTCAAATGAAGCCTTTGCTGCTCAGGCTTGTGCGGTTGGGAAAACACTTGGCTTTAACACAGATATTGTCAATGTTAATGGTGGCGCGATTGCTCTTGGTCATCCAATTGGAGCTTCAGGCTGCCGTATCTTAGTGACTCTGGTACATGAGATGATGAAACGTGATGCCAAAACTGGTTTAGCAACTCTCTGTATCGGAGGAGGGATGGGAACAGCCCTCATCGTTGAACGTTAGTTATTAGAAAACTGAACGTCAGTTCCTCTTTTTCAATATTACGATTACAAAATGAGATATTGATCCGATCTCATAGTTACATACCTTATCAAGTGTCTTTCTCCGAAAGTGCTTGATAAGGTATTTTTGCTTTTCCTAAGACTTTGAGGGTAGATTGAATGGCTCTATTCTATAAGCTGGACTTATAGGTCTATAAATAAAGATTAAGTAGACGGATAGGGAAAAAAGGATTATGATGAAAATGTAAGCTCTTACATTTTGTGTTGGTATTTGTTGACGCTGTACTCTGTACTCAAAATAAATCAAGTAGGAGCAGAACAATGAGTAAAACTGTTTTATTAGAGGTTAAGAATGGTTTTGGCTATCTAACAATTAACCGTCCATCGGCTTTGAACGCTTTAAGTTCAGAAGTCTTAAAGGATTTGAATCTCGCTTTAGACCAAATTGAAGCAAGCGAGGACATTCGTGTTGTCATTGTGACCGGTCAAGGAGAGAAAGCATTTGTCGCAGGAGCAGACATTAAAGAGATGGACCAAATGTCTCCAATTCAGGCTCATGAATACATGACCTATGCGAACGACACCTTTACCCGCTTATCTGAATTGACTCAGCCAACTATTTCAGTATTGAATGGTTATGCTTTGGGAGGCGGTTTAGAATTAGCTCTTTCAACTGATATCCGAATCGGCTATGACAAGACAATGGTTGGCTTCCCTGAAGTCGGCTTGGGAATCATTCCTGGTTTTGCAGGTACTCAAAGAATGTCTCGTTTGATTGGTACTAGTAAAACAAAGGAATTAATCTTCACTGCTAGAATGGTTAAAGGACAAGAAGCATACGATCTTGGAATTCTTAACAAGTTGGTAGCAGCAGAAGAACTATTGCCTGCGGCAGAAGAGCTAGCAGGAGCGATTATGAAAAATGCACCGCTAGCAGTTGAAAAAGCTAAACATATTATCCAAGTTGGCTCAGAACTCCCTCTGAAAAATGCTATTCGTTTGGAAACAGAAGCGGAAGCTCTACTCTTCTCAACAGAAGATAAGGTAGAAGGAATGCGCTCTTTTGTTGAAAAACGCAAAGCTGTCTTTCAACGTAAATAAGAGAGGAGATAGGTTATGAAAGTTGTAACATTGTCTGAAGCTATTTCCTTGATTCATTCAGGAGATAAAGTTGGTATTTCTGGTTTTCTCGGAGTGGGAGAGCCACTTGAGTTAATTGAGGAACTGGTTCGTCAAAACCAGCAAGATTTGACCTTGGTGTCTGTTGTAACCTCTCAACCCGGTAAGGAAGTTGGAGTTGGTCGACTTTGTGAAAACCATCAGGTTACAAAGTACATTGCAGCCCATGTAGGGACATCCGCTGCTGCTCAGCATGATTATTTCTCGGGAGCCATGAAAGTGGAGTTCACTCCGATGGGAACTGTCGTAGAACGCTTGCATGCTGCGGGCGCGGGCCTTGGAGCAGTCTTAACACCAACAGGTGTAGGAACAATTCTTGAAGATGAACACGAAAAAGTGACTCGAAATGGAAAAGAATATTTGATTTATGATCCATTGAAGATTGATGTTGCCTTGATTAAAGCTACAAAGGCGGATAAGTATGGCAACCTTTATCTGGATGGGACTACTAAAAACATCTCCCTTCAACTCGCTCTAGCAGCTGACACAGTTATTGTTGAGACAAACGAATTGGTTGAAGTCGGAGACATTGATCCAAATGATATTTACATCCCTGGTATCCTAGTTGACTATGTCGTTCAAGGATTGACACCACAAGAGCATCATCAGATGATGGGAGATCTGTGGACAGAGACAAAGAAACTGGCGGGGGTGAAGTAAAATGAAAGCAAAAGAGATTATCGCAAGACGTGTAGCACTTGAATTTAAAGATGGAGATGTGGTCAATCTTGGTTTTGGGATTCCAAATGCCTCTGCTGATTACATTCCTGAAGGTGTAAATGTTATTTTACAGGCAGAAAATGGCGCTCTTCGATTTGGGGAAACACCTACCAAGGACAACTATAATGCCAATTTAGCGAACTCTGGTGGAGCTCCTATTACATTGTTGCCAGGAGCAGCCTTGTTTGATCTACAAACTTCCTTTGCCATTATTCGTGGTGGACACGTGGATGCAACCGTTCTTGGAGCTCTTGAAGTCAGCCAAGATGGAAGCATTGCGAACTGGATTATCCCAGGGAAATTTGCTCCTGGTATGGGTGGCGCAATGGACTTATTGGTAGGAGCTAAGCGTGTAATCGGGGCTATCCAACATACAACTGCTGATGGGGAATCTAAGTTGTTGAAAGAATGTACCTTGCCACTTTCAGCTAAAGGAGTATTGGATCTTGTCATCACAGAATTAGCTGTTTTTGGATTCAAAGATGGTAAATTCCTGTTGAAAGAGCTGGCTCCTGGTGTGACATTAGAAGAAGTTCTTGAAAAAACAGCTGGGGAAGTCATTGTCTCAGAAGACCTGAAAACAATGCCGATTTAAGCAAAAAAAGAGCTATTTTCTACTTAGTGTGTTATGATATAAACTAGATAGTATTGTAAGCGCTTTATATACAGCGTTAAAATGAAGTATTCGAAATGTTATTTCGATAAAAAGTCAGTAGACAACTATCAAACACTAGAATAGTTGTCTAATTGACTTACTAAAATAGTGAAGGAAAGCTAGGTGATGGGTAAGTGGATATTATCCAAATGAACTATTTCATCAATATCATAGAATGCGGATGCAACCTTTCCATTGCTGCAAAGAAGATTCACATTAGTCAATCAGCCTTGAGTCAATTTGTGACAAATTTTGAAGCAGCTGAAGGGGTTCAATTATTCAATCGCAAGAATGGAAGATTAGAAAGTTTAACAGAGGCGGGACGCAAAATTTATCGTTATGCGACCGAGATTGTGAATCGACATGAAGAAATGCTTTCCATGATCCATATAGAAGCTCAAAAGCAAAAAGGCACCATTAATTTTGGTATTCCGTCCTTGATTTTACGAGTTTATTTTG
Source organism: Streptococcus oralis subsp. tigurinus (assembly GCF_002093575.1). Classification (GTDB taxonomy): domain Bacteria; phylum Bacillota; class Bacilli; order Lactobacillales; family Streptococcaceae; genus Streptococcus; species Streptococcus oralis_CH. The sequence goes on from NZ_LNVH01000008.1 coordinate 55,806, forward strand.
CTAGTGCCTTGCCTCATTTTCTGAAAAATAATCCTCATATCCATATCCAGGTTACGGAAGGTGGAGGGAAGGAAATTCGTCAAAAAATGGTTGATGGAGATTTGAATCTCTCTATTCTGATAGAGCCTACGAGCCTGGATGCTAAAAAATATGAACAACATATCATTCAATTGGATGAATACGTTGCTTATATGGATAAGGATCATCCGTTGGCTCAGAAAAGCTTGTTGGAATGGTCTGATATTGCTGGTTATGAATTGGCAACCTTCAACAAAACATTTACGACTTATGATTTAGTGACAGAAAAACTTCGTTCACAACGAATTGAGGCTAAATTTGCTTATCTTTCCTCTACTTGGGACTTCCTAGTTGAATCAACTCATCAGACAGATTTGATTGCCCTTTTGCCAAGGCCGGTTGAATATTTTGTGGATAAGAGTCGTTTTAAGGCGGTTAGATTCAAAGATCCGATTCCATTTAATATTTGGTTTTGTAGACCCTATAAAAACTCCTACAATGAAGTAGAGTCTTATGTGTATGAAGAATTGTTGAAAGATTATTACCAACCGTTTTCTGACAACTAAGATGAGGTGAATGCGATGACCTATAATGACGTGCTGGCGCGAGAATTGAAGGCAGACGTGAAAGTGTTGATTCGGGACTATTTCAAGTCTCATGAGGATGAACAACAGTTCCCTAGAGAATTGCTTTATCAGTTTATTGAGCAATTTGATATTTTTTCCTTGCTTTTAGATAGTCAAGATTCTGTTTTGAGAACCGAGTTTTTAACCTTTATTCGCTTGATTTCAAAAGATTTTCCTGCTTTTTCTGCTGTTCTACTAACTCAGGCATGTTATGGTATCTATCCTATTTTACGATATGGGAGTCAGGAACAAAAATCGCGTTATGTAGAACCATTAGTAAGGGGAGAAATCTTAGCTGGCTTGGGATTTTCTGAAGGAAAATTGATGGACAGCTTGGAGGTTATTGCAACAACTGCAAGGAAAACAGAAACAGGTTGGTCTTTAACTGGGAAGAAGTCAATTGTATCAAATTGCCGCTATACAGATATTTTGTTAATCTTAGCCAAGGTTCAAGAAGCTAACGGAGAAGATGGATACGGATTTTTCATTGTTGATACGACTCGACCGGGAGTTGCTTTTGGAGATGATATTGCAAAACCTGGTTTACAGGGTTTGCCTGTGAATTCGGTAACTTTTGATCAGGTCATATTGCCAGAAGATAGTCTTCTAGGATTGACGCTAAATGGGGAAACTCAGTTAAATGATATTATCAAAAAATTACAGCTAGGATTAAGCGCAATCTCTATTGGTATCTCTGAGGGAGCTTTTGAAACAGGTCTGGCTTTTGTAAAGGTCAAAAGAAGATTTGGGAAACCATTAATCGATGCGACAGTCTATCAACATCAATTCGCAGACTTGTATACTAAGCTGTGTGCGGCTGAATCTTACTTTGCTTCCTACAAGGATAGGATGAAGGCGGATTCTCTCTTTGTATCTCAGATAAAACTTTATACGACAAAAGTAGCAATTGAGATTTCTGAGGAAATTATTAGATTAATTGGACCTCTTCAAACCTTGGATGACATCCCCATAGACCGTTATCTAAAGGATGCCAAAACGATTGAAATCTATGGAAAATCTGGGGATTCGATTCGTAAAAGAATAGCAGCCCAATGGATAAAGGAGTAAAGCATGGCAGAACTCACCTTACAGGAATATCAATTTCATGATATGAAACTGACATGGCTACGTGGAGCCGATAAATTGACGGATGCAGGGACTCTTTTTGGTCCGGTTCCGAAAGTTGTGTGGTCTCGTTACTACCCAACAAATGATGCTAATATGATGGCAGAATTGACGGATCCTATTTTGATCCAGTACAAGGGTAAAAATTACTTGATAGATGCAAGTTTTGATACAGCAAAATTATCCGATAAACAAAGGCGCAACTTAGGAATCTTAACTGAAAGTCGGGTAGAAGAAAGTTTATCTCTTTTAGGACTATCGCCTGAAGACATTGACATCGTGCTGATGACACATATGCATCATGATCATTCTGGTGGCTTGACGCGTGTGAATGATCAAGGAGAGTTGGTTTCCAAGTATCCAAACGCTAAGATTATTGTGAATGATGTCGAATGGTATGAGATGAGAAACCCTAATAATCGAACACGAGGAACTTATCTGAGAGAGAATTGGGAACCGATTCAAGATCAGGTGACGACTTTCTCAGAGTATATCAATGTCATTCCAGAAATCCAAATGATTCACACAAGTGGTCACAGCAATGGCCACAGTATTATCTTGCTCAAACAGGGGAAAGATACGATGATCCATATGGGGGACTTGATGTTATCACATGTTCATCGAAATCCTCTCTGGGTTCCAGCAGTTGATGATTATCCTATGAAATCCATTTTAGCCAAAGAGAAATGGTTGCGTCAGGCTTTTGAGAATCATTACAAGTTTTTCTTTTATCATGATCAATTTTTCGCGGTGGTAGAGTTTGACAAGGATGGGAAGGAATTTGTAGATTATGTTCTACGTTCTCGCCCCCCACTTATTCCTTTTACAGATCAGCAGGATCGTAAGCCAGATTTTTTAGGATAACAGAATATGAGGAGACAAATGTAACATTTTCTTGTTGACGGGGATATTGGTGCACTATACATCCATTTGCCAACAAGAATCAACAGAAAATAAAAGGAGGACTCATATGTCAATTACAAAACTTTTACAGATTCAATATCCAATTTTCCAAGGGGCCATGGCTCAAATCTCCCACTATCAACTAGCAGCAGCTGTTTCTGAGGCTGGAGGATTAGGAATTATTGCGTCAGGTGGTATGACTGGAGAGCAGTTGCGAGAAGAAATTCGTGAATTGAGAAAGTTGACAGATAAGCCTTTTGGTGTCAACATTATGTTGATGATGAAAAACATCAAGGATATTGTGACTGTTATCATCGAAGAAAAGGTTCCGGTGGTAACTACAGGTGCAGGAACACCTAAGCATATCATGCCTTACTTGAAAGAAGCAGGAATCAAGGTTATTCCAGTTATTGCCAGTGTCAAGCATGCTCAAAAAATGGAAGAATTGGGAGTTGATGCTGTAATCGCTGAGGGTTCAGAAGCTGGTGGGCATATCGGAGAGACCAATACAATGGCTCTTATCCCGCAAATCGTTGATGCGGTATCAATTCCGGTCATTGCTGCCGGAGGTGTGGCAGATGGCCGAGGGCTGGCTGCTGCGATTGCCCTAGGTGCACAAGGAGTTCAAATGGGAACAGTTTTTCTTGCTTCAGAAGAATGTCCAATTTCTCCAGCCTATAAAGAAGCTATTTTGGCGGCAAGTGATACAGCGACTGCGGTTACAGGTCGCATTGCGGGAGCGCCAGTTCGTTGTATTCGCAATGAGATGACAGATCACTATATTGAATTAGAGCAGAAAGGTACAAACCGAGAGGAACTGGAAGAAATTACGATCGGTTCCCTATCTAAGGCTGTCTATGAAGGTGATACAGTTCATGGTTCAATGATGAGCGGACAAATTGCAGGTTTGGTGAAAGACATCAAACCATGTAAGTCTATTTTAGAATCAATTGTGAAACAGGCGCAAGAGCGCCTACAAGACATTCGACTAGAATTAGGTGAATAATGTAATCTAGGCGGAAGATTCTGCACTGATGTGGAAAAAGGAGAGCGAGGAATTTGCTCTCCTTTTTTATGTATGGTTTCTTTAAGAGTATCTTACTATAATAAAAGCAGTGCTTTCTCTTTAAAGGTCGCTTTTTAAGGGCATTTGTGATATAATAATGCGCAAGAGGTTTAGAATGAAAAAAAATAATTTAACTCCGAATTCTGCGATTCTACTAGGGATTGCAACTTTCGGAACCTTAACAATGCTGATTATTTTTTCACAAAATAATGTTGTAACAATCAGTGTCTTGTTTTTATTTGTACTTCTTTATCTGCTTTTATTTGTCTGGCAAAAAAAACAGTATGAAAAGAGCGAAATTGAACAAATCCAATACGTAAATCATCAAGCTGAAAATAGCTTGAGTACTTTGCTTGATCAAATGCCGGTGGGAGTCCTGAAATTAGACTTATCTAGTGGCGAAGTGGAATGGTTTAATCCCTATGCTGAGCTGATTTTGACGAATGAAGAAGGGGAAATTGATGTTGAATTAATTCAAACCATCATCAAGGCTTCTGTTGGGAATCCTGGTTCGTATGCTACCTTGGGCGAAACACGGTATGCTGTTCATATGGACAAGGCTTCGGGTGTTTTGTATTTCTTTGATGTTTCTGGGGAGTACGAAGCGACTGTCGAATTGGTAACTAGTCGTCCAGTCATTGGGGTCATCTCAGTGGATAATTACGATGATTTGGAGGATGCGACGTCTGACTCTGATATCAGCCATATCAATAGCTTTGTAGCTAATTTTGTTTCAGAATTTGCTAGTAAGTATGCTATGTTTTCTCGCCGTGTGGGGATGGATCGTTTTTATTTATTCACAGATTACACAGTACTCGAGGAATTGATGAATGATAAATTCTCTGTTATTGATAGTTTCCGAGAAGAATCAAAACAGAGGCAACTGGCCCTAACCTTAAGTATGGGATTTTCTTATGGTGATGGAAATCATGAAGAGATAGGGAAAATTGCCTTGCTCAACTTGAACTTAGCAGAAGTTCGTGGTGGTGACCAGGTGGTGGTCAAGGAAAATAACGAAACCAAGAATCCTGTCTACTTTGGTGGAGGAACTGCTGCATCTATCAAACGTACTCGTACACGTACCAGAGCCATGATGACAGCCATTTCTGATAAGATTCGAAGTGTTGACCAAGTTTTTGTAGTCGGTCATAAAAATCTAGATATGGATGCTTTGGGCTCTGCTGTTGGTATGCAGTTGTTTGCAAGTAATATTATTGAGAACAGTTATGCTGTCTACGATGCAGACCATATGCCAGCAGATATCGAACGTGCTATTCAGTTCTTGAAGAAGGAAGATGTCACGAAACTTTTATCTCTTACAGATGCGATGAAGCTAGTTACAAACCGTTCATTATTGATTCTGGTGGATCATTCCAAGACGGCTTTAACCTTGTCAAAAGATTTTTATGATTTGTTCACTCAAACTATTGTTATTGACCATCATAGACGTGATCAGGATTTCCCTGAGAATGCAGTCATCACCTATATTGAAAGTGGAGCAAGTAGTGCCAGTGAGCTGGTCACAGAATTGATTCAGTTCCAAAATTCTAAGAAAAATCGTTTGAGTCGTATGCAGGCCAGTGTTTTGATGGCTGGTATGATGCTGGATACCAAGAATTTCACATCTCGCGTGACGAGCCGAACCTTTGATGTGGCTAGCTACCTGAGAACACGGGGAAGTGACAGTATTGCTATTCAGGAGATTGCTGCGACAGATTTTGAAGAGTATCGTGAGGTAAATGAACTCATTTTACAAGGTCGTAAGTTAGGTTCAGATATCTTGATTGCCCAAGCTAAGGACTCAACCACTTATGACACCGTTGTTATTAGTAAGGCTGCTGATGCTATGTTAGCTATGTCCGGCATTGAGGCTAGTTTCGTTCTGGCAAAAAATACACAAGGATTTATCTCTATCTCGGCTCGAAGTCGTAGTAAAATCAATGTGCAACGCATTATGGAAGAGCTGGGTGGTGGAGGTCACTTTAATCTAGCAGCTGCGCAAATCGAGGATATGAGTTTGTCGGAAGCGGGAGAAAAATTGACTCAACTAATCTTGGAAGAACTAAAGGAAAAGGAGAAAGAAGAATGAAAGTAATCTTTTTAGCAGATGTTAAAGGAAAAGGGAAGAAAGGCGAAATTAAGGAAATGCCAACTGGCTACGCTCAAAACTTCCTGATTAAAAAGAATTTGGCCAAGGAAGCAACTGCTCAAGCAGTGGGTGAGTTGCGTGGAAAACAAAAATCAGAAGAAAAGGCTTATGCTGAAATGATTGCTGAAGCAAAAGCCATCAAGGCTAAGCTTGAGGCAGAAGAAACAGTTGTAGAGTTTGTTGAAAAGGTTGGACCAGATGGCCGTACATTTGGTTCCATCACTAACAAGAAAATTGCAGAAGAATTGCAAAAGCAGTTTGGTATTAAGATTGACAAACGCAATATTCAAGTGCAAGCACCAATTCGAGCAGTAGGTTTGATTGATGTACCAGTGAAGATCTATCAAGATGTTACAAGTGTCATCAATCTTCGTGTAAAAGAAGGCTAAGTTTACAACTTCTTGACAAGATTGTAAAAGGAAGGAAAGTCGGATGGCAGAAGTAGAGGAACTGCGAGTTCAACCTCAGGATATTTTAGCAGAACAATCTGTTTTGGGGGCTATTTTTATAGATGAGAGTAAGCTCGTTTTTGTCCGAGAATACATTGATTCTCGTGACTTCTTTAAGTATGCTCATCGATTGATTTTCCAAGCGATGGTAGATTTGTCGGATCGTGGGGAAGCAATTGATGCGACTACAGTTCGGACGATTTTGGATAGTCAAGGGGATCTCCAAAATATTGGCGGCCTGTCCTATCTTGTCGAAATTGTCAACTCTGTACCAACCTCAGCTAATGCGGAATATTATGCTAAAATCGTAGCCGAAAAGGCCATGCTACGTCGCTTGATTTCCAAGTTGACAGAGTCTGTCAACCAAGCCTATGAAGCTTCTAAGCCTGCAGATGAAATCATCGCTCAGGCTGAAAAGGGGCTTATTGATGTTAGCGAAAACGCCAATCGTAGTGGGTTCAAGAACATCCGAGATATTCTAAATATCAACTTTGGGAACCTAGAAGTTCGGTCACAACAAACAACGGATATCACTGGTATTGCAACGGGTTACCGTGATTTGGACCATATGACGACAGGTCTCCATGAGGAAGAACTAATTATCCTAGCGGCGCGACCAGCAGTTGGTAAGACGGCCTTTGCCTTGAACATTGCTCAGAACATTGGGACTAAGTTGGACAAGACGGTTGCCATCTTTTCACTGGAAATGGGTGCGGAAAGTCTAGTAGACCGTATGTTGGCGGCCGAAGGCTTGGTGGAGTCTCATTCTATCCGTACGGGTCAATTGACTGATGAGGAGTGGCAAAAGTATACCATTGCTCAAGGGAACCTAGCCAACGCGAGTATCTATATCGATGATACGCCAGGGATTCGGATCACGGAAATTCGTTCGCGGTCACGCAAACTGGCTCAAGAAACGGGCAATCTAGGATTGATTTTGATAGACTATCTACAGCTTATTACAGGGACTGGTCGTGAGAACCGCCAACAAGAAGTTTCTGAAATTTCTCGTCAGTTAAAAATTCTAGCCAAGGAATTGAAAGTTCCAGTCATTGCTCTTAGTCAGTTATCTCGTGGAGTGGAACAGCGTCAGGATAAGAGACCAGTCTTGTCTGATATTCGTGAATCGGGTTCTATCGAGCAGGATGCGGATATCGTAGCATTTCTATACCGTGACGACTACTACGATCGTGCGGGTGAAGAAGAGGAAGGAATTCCAAATAACAAGGTTGAGGTTATCATCGAGAAAAACCGTAGTGGAGCTCGCGGAACGGTGGAATTGATTTTCCAAAAAGAATACAATAAATTTTCAAGTATTTCAAAGAGGGAGGCATAAGATGTCAGATGCATTTACAGATGTAGCCAAGATGAAAAAAATCAAAGAAGAAATCAAGGCGCATGAGGGACAAGTCGTTGAAATGACTTTGGAGAATGGCCGTAAGCGCCAAAAAAATCGATTGGGTAAGCTAATTGAGGTTTATCCATCTCTATTTATCGTTGAATTTGGGGATGTTGAGGGAGACAAACAAGCCAATGTCTATGTCGAATCCTTCACCTACTCAGATATCTTGACAGAAAAGAACTTGATTCGCTATCTAGACCAAGAATCATAAAATGAAGTGAGCTTTGCTCACTTTTTTCTTTTTCTCCCGAATAGTATAAACGAGGGTAACCTCGGAAATTTATATTATTAAGGAGAATGAATGACGTTTTTTAAATCAGGAGTTAAGAAGAGTGGATATACTCAGTTGGGTGTAGGGCTGGCTACTTTGTTCGTTACAAGTACCTTTTTGTTTGGTGGGGAATCGGTTCAGGCTGATAGTGTAGCGCGTGGAGATGATTATCCGCTTCACTACAAAAATGGTAGTGTTGAAATTGATCAGTGGCGGATGTATTCTCGCCAGTGTACCTCTTTTGCGGCCTTTCGTTTGAGTAGTGTAAATGGCTTTGAGATTCCTCCTGCTTACGGAAATGCAAATGAATGGGGACATCGTGCAAGGCGAGAAGGCTACCGTGTGGATACTAAGCCAGAAGTTGGGGCTATTGCTTGGTCGACAGAAGGTTATTATGGGCACGTGGCCTGGGTATCAAATGTGTCAGGGGATACGATTGAAATCGAAGAGTATAATTATGGGATTCGAGAAAAGTATAACCGTCGAAAGGTCAAGGCTAGTTCGATGACAGGTTTTATTCATTTCAGGGATTTATCCGCTAACCATAGTGTGAGTGAGAGTTCTCGTAACTCAGAGCTTCCGTCCAGCGGGACAATAGTATTCACAGGGAAATCGCCGATTATGGACCAACCGTCAAGTACAGGACAGGTTATTGACTACTATTATGCTGGTGAGAGTGTAAGCTATGACCAGGTTATTGAAAAGGATGGATATAAGTGGCTCGGTTATTTGTCTTATAGCGGTTCTAGAAGATATGTGCAGTATGAAAAGTTAAGCAATACAGAGAATGGGTGGAAAAAAGAAGAAGGGAGTTGGTATTACCGAGAGAATGGTAAGCTAGTGACAGGATGGAAAAAAGTTAACGGCAATTGGTATCATTTAAAAGAAAATGGGGCCATGTCAACTGGATGGATTAAGGATGGCTCTCACTGGTATTATCTAAAGGCTTCGGGTGAGATGCAGACAGGATGGCTCAAGGAAAATGGAACATGGTATTATTTGGAGAGTTCAGGGGCTATGAAGTCTAGCCAGTGGTTCCAAGTAGGAGGAAAGTATTACTACGTCAATGCTTCAGGGGCTTTAGCTGTTAATACGATTATTGATGGCCACAGACTCGACAGTGATGGGGTAAGAACAGGAAGTATTTCTTAAACATCGTACAGACTTTCTTCTTGTTTATAAAATTTTAAAAGCTATAACAAATTAGTTGACGTTATTTATATAGTATAATATAATAACATTAAAAAACTATAAAAGGTGCTTTGTCTAATGGACAAGAAGAAAGTTATTTTAACAAGTTTAGCAAGTGCAGCTGTATTGGGTGCTAGTGTACTCGTTTCACAGCCTTCAGTAGTTAAGGCAGATGAAGGGAAAGCAGAAGAGCAGGCAGTTGTTCCTGCACAACCACAAGCTGGAGCAGAAGGGGAGAGCGGTGCTCAAACTGAAAAGGGATCAGAAAACGCTAGTCCAGTTAATCCTGACGCGACAAATCCAGCTAAGATGACCAAAGAAGATGCAGCTGAAGCTGTGAAGGAATATATCGGTAAGATGTATATTTCAGATACTCTTGAGTCTGGAGAGCTTAGCTTAGATAATATCATCGCTGAATTGCCAGAAGGTGCAGAAGATAAGGCTGTGGTAACAGGTCCTGAAGTTCAAACTAATAAAAAATTATCTACTGAGGAGAAGGCTCTACTAGACCAGGCTGAAAAAGATGCCAAAGAACAAGTGTCTCAAGCGACGGATGCTCTAGTTCAAGCCCTAGAATCTCTTGAAAATGCTGTAATTGAAGATATTAAAAAAGACGCTTCAATCACCGATAAAGAAACGGCCATCAAAGAAGCCAAAGAAGAGATCGGTAAAGAAGACCTTTTGAAGGCTATCGCAGATGAGGATTTGGAGATTGGTGATGTTATTGTAGACTGGCCAGCAGATACGAGCGAGCACAAAACAGTAGTTGAACCTGTATCAGAATTCACAGATGAAGACCAAGCTAAGTTAGACGAAGCTGATAAAGAGGCTCAGGTTGATGCAGCTAAAGTTCGCTCAGATTTAATCGCTACACTAGAAAAAATTGAAAGAGAGACAATCGACGATATCAACAAAGATGCCACTATCACTGATAAGGAAGCAGCAATCAAGGCGGCTAAAGAAGTGATTGGCAAGGACGCTATCTTGAAAGCCATCGAAGATGGCGACATTGATGCCTCAGACTTATTGGCAGATTTCTTGGCAGAAGACAGTGAACAAGTAACACCGGCCGAATCAAAAACTCAATCTCAACTTTCAAGCCAAGACCAAGCCAAACTTGCTGCAGCAGATAAGGAAGCAGCTGAGGAAGCCAAGAAAGAAGAAGAGGCTAAACAAGCTGCAGAAGCTAAGGCTCACAGCGAATTGTTGACTGCCCTTGAAGGTATCGAAAAATCAACCATTGATGACATCA
>NZ_LNVH01000009.1:0-45977 GCF_002093575.1 Streptococcus oralis subsp. tigurinus
ACGGGATTCGAACCCGTGTTACCGCCGTGAAAAGGCGGTGTCTTAACCCCTTGACCAACGGACCTTGAGCTTTTCAACTCTTTCTATTATACCTACTTTTTTACCTTTGTCAAGAACTTTTTTACCTCTTTACCGAAATTCTGAAAAGATAAGGGAAAGTTCTCTCAGGAGAGCTTTACGTCCTCTAAAGACTTCTCCTCCCATGAGACGGTCCACTAACTCTTGTTTTTCCTCACTTTGCTTGGATTTGTAAGTCTTTAGAAGTTCGTGAAAGAGATAATAATCATCCAGTCTGAGCCCTTTTTCTCCTAGACGATGGCTAATCTCACTCACCTCTTCATAGGGTTCTTTGTCAAAACGACGCTTGTGGCTTTCCTGTTTACGGATGTAATCTAGGATACGATTTCTAAACTTTGTTTTAAAGCAGACATAAAGTCGATGGCGCTCGCCCTCTAATAACTCTGGATTACGGCTCACCAGCTCATACAGGCATAACATGCCTTCCTGATCCCAGTCCTCTTTCTCCCACAGATGCAAATGATAATCTTTGCGACACTTATGGACGATTCCCTTACTTTCTTCATATAAGTCTTTTAGATTCATAGACCTCTCCTTTCTGCATTTAGTTTAGCAAAATGCGTGAACCCCTGGGTCTACTTCCTCTATTCTATACTTCTTCCTCCCTCAACGGCACATAAAAAGAGAGGCAAAGCCTCTCTGGGGTTATAATTCTGCAATTTGGTTGAGATTCACTTCTGCAATCGTATCATTACCAAACATAGAGATAATCATCTTCACTTTGTTGTTATCAATTTCAGTAATTTTCCCTGTGTAGTCTGCAAAAGCGCCATCAATAATGCGGACTGTCTGTCCAACTTCAACGTCAATATCGAACTCTTGAACAGTTTGTCCCATTGAAACCAAGATATCACGGATTTCTTGTTCCAATAGTGGAGTTGGTTTTGATCTGTTCCCGTGTGAGCCGACGAATCCTGTTACGTTAGGTGTGTTTCGAACGACGAACCATGCTTCATCTGTCATGACCATTTCTACAAGGACATAACCTGGAAAGCGATTCTCTTCAACTTCCTTTTTCTTTCCATTTTTCTCAACTTGCACGGTTTGTGTTGGAATCTCAACGCGTAGAATATTATCCAACATGTTATACGTTTGCGCACGTTGCAATAGATTTTCTTTTACCTTATTTTCATAGCCAGAATAAGTTTGTAGAACAAACCATCCTTTGTCAAAACTATCCATGATATTTCCTTTCATAATAGAAGAAATTAGCAGAAGCTCTCTGCCTTTCTTCTAAAAAATGTTAATAAATCGAATCAAACCTGAAACAATCAACTGGTCAAAAATGTAAATGATGACCACAAAGAAGGCTGTGTATTCCATAATAGAGCGAAAATCTCTCCAGCTTTCCTTGCGAGTTGGCCACGTTGTTTCTTTAAGAAGTTTAAAAATATCCTTAATAAAACCCATCGTTCTCTCCTATCTTGTTTCTCTATGTGTCGTATATTTCCCACAATGTTTACAAAATTTATTTACTTCTAGTCGTGTTGGCTTGGGGTTCCCACTAATTTTGATTGAATAATTTCTTGAACCACAAACTGCACAAGCTAGGCTTGCTTTTTTTAGTGCCATAACGCCTCCATCTTATCTATTATAACAAGAAACCTAGGCTTTGACAAGCCTCTTAACGAAATAGATTAAGGATTGAGTCCCATATTGTCTGGGCTTTTTCTTTTATCTTAGCTTCTGAAATCGCACGTCCTGCTTCATCTACAAGATTTTGTGCACGACTACGAATATCTCCTATCGGATCCTCAGACTGGTTTGTCTCATTTTCAACAACTTGCTTTTTCGTATTTTCTGGTTCAATACCATTTTGTTTATAAGCATTCTCAACTGTAAAAGTGCTACCTGGAGTGTATGGCAAAATGGTATTAGCCATACTTCTAAAGACATGGGCTGCTCCATTTGAGGTCGATCCTGCTAGATAATGGTTCTCATCCGTCGTCGGGAAGCCGAGCCAGTGGGTAATTACCACATCTGGAGTATAACCAATCACCCACTGGTCACTAGTATATACTGAATTAAAAGCAGCCTCAGTAGTACCTGTCTTTCCAGCCATAACATAATCTGTTGGCGATGAACTAATTCCTGTACCATTGGTAAATGTTCCTAGCATCATACTGGTCATTTTATCGGCTACCGACTTATCAATCACTCGTTTTTGAGAATTTTTATGACTCTTGATGACCTGGCCACTGGCATTTTCAATACGAGTGATAAAATGCGCTTCAGGCATTAGACCTCCATTAGCAAAAGCTGCATAGGCTTGCGCCATCTGGAGGGGATTCGTCTCTACGCCTCCACCGAGAGCGACTCCGAGAACTCGATCAACATTTTCCATATTCAGACCAAATCTCTCCCCAGCGTCAAAAGCTTTGTCAATACCTAATGCATTTACAGTCGCAACTGCCGGTAAATTGAGTGATTCAGCCAAAGCCTGATACATAGGTACTTCAGGAGAAGTCTTAATCCCTGCATAATTGTCCACTTGATAACTATCATACTGCATCGTATGATTATCCAATTGCTTGTTTAAGGCCCATCCTGCTTCTACTGCAGGCGTATAAACCACTAAAGGTTTGATAGTTGAGCCTGGGCTACGCTTAGACTGAGTGGCATAGTTGAAATTGCGGAAGCCTGGTTTGTCATCGCCAGCTACGCTACCAACAACGCTACGCACCCCACCTGTTTTAGGCTCTAAAGCAACACTACCTGATTCGGCATGTGTTCCGTCTTCTGCCTTTGGAAATAGTGAGGTATTTTCGTAAACAACCTGCATATTGGCTTGGTAGTTTTGGTCAAGTTCTGTATAGATTCGATAGCCGTTGTTGACAATCTCTTCTTCTGTGAGATTATACTTAGAAACGGCTTCGTTGACAACTGCATCAAAATAGGACGGATAACGATAATCCGAAATATTCCCTTCATACTTATCTTGCAGTTGAGAAGCCATATCTGCTCCAGCTGCTTCGGTCTCTTGATTTTTATCAATATAACCAGCTGCAACCATATTTTGCAAAACAGTATCCCTACGGTTGGTTGAAGTTTCAACAGAATTTAATGGATTATACAATTCTGGCCCCTTGAGCATCCCTGCTAGAGTTGCCGCCTGATCAAGCGTTAGTTGTGAAGCCGATACACCGAAATATTTCTTACTTGCATCTTCAACACCCCATACCCCATTCCCAAAATAGGCGTTATTGAGGTACATAGTAAGGATTTGCTCCTTACTGTATTTCTTGGTCAACTCTAAGGCAAGGAAAAACTCCTTGGCCTTCCGTTCAACGGTTTGATCCTGAGACAGATAGGCATTTTTTGCCAACTGTTGAGTGATGGTGGACCCCCCTCCATAACGACCCGCTGTAAGGATGGCTAGAAAGAAACGACCGTAGTTTATCCCATCATTTTTATAAAAGGAACGGTCCTCTGTTGCGACGACAGCATTTTGCAAGTCTTTACTGATATCTGCCAGTTCAACATAGGTTCCCTTTTGACCTGATAGGGCTCCTGCCTCTTTTTCTTCACGGTCAAAAATCAGAGTTCGCGTTTTCAAGGCATTTTGCAAATCATTGACATTGGTAGACTTGGCTATCGCAAATAGGTAGGTTCCCACAAGTAAGCCAGCGCTTAACCCTAAAATGATGACGATCTTTGTCAGATGATAACGACGCCAATATTTCCGAATTGGCCCTACTTGGGACAATTTTTTTCTATCGCTCCGAGAACGACGCATGCTAGTCGAATCAGACTCAGTGGATTCATTCGTTTCTTTTTTAAAGAGAGAAAGAAACTTCTCAAATAATTTATCTAATTTCATGCGTTTATTTTATCATCTTCACCATAGGAACTCAAGAATTTAGCTACTCCCTATCCAAATAGGACTTTTTTTGTTACAATATCTGTATGCAATTCACATTTACATTACCCGAAGCCTTGCCTCAAATGACGGTCAAACAATTTCTAGAGGAACAACTCCTCATCCCTAGAAAAATTCGTCATTTTTTGAGAACCAAGAAGAACATCTTAATTAACCACGAAGAAGTTCACTGGAACGAGATGGTGAAGCCAGGGGATATTTGCCAATTGACTTTTGACGAGGAAGATTATCCCAAAAAGGAAATCCTTTGGGGAAATCCAGACCTCGTTCAAGAAGTTTATCAAGACCAATATCTTATTGTCGTCAACAAACCTGAGGGTATGAAAACTCACGGTAACCAACCAAACGAAATCGCCCTTCTCAACCATGTCTCTGCCTACGTCGGGCAGACTTGCTATGTCGTTCATCGTCTAGATATGGAAACCAGTGGGCTAGTGCTTTTTGCTAAGAACCCTTTTATTCTGCCCATTCTCAATCGCTTGTTGGAGAAAAAAGACATCGCTCGCGAGTACTGGGCACTCGTAGAAGGACGAGTAGAAAGTAAAGAACTTATCTTCCGAGATAAAGTTGGTCGCGATCGACATGATCGCAGAAAACGAGTAGTAGATCCCAAAAATGGACAATATGCTGAAACGCATATCAGTCGATTAAAGCAATTCCCAAATAAGACTTCTCTAGTTCGTTGCAAGTTGAAGACCGGTCGAACGCATCAGATTCGTGTTCACCTCTCTCATCACAAGCATCCTATCTTGGGCGACCCTCTCTATAATAGTAAATCAAAAGCAAGCCGGCTTATGCTTCACGCCTTTCGCCTTTCTTTTACCCATCCACTCACCTTAGAAAAATTGAGTTTCACTGTTCTATCGGATACTTTTGAAAAAGAATTAAAAAAGAATAGATGACATTATCATCTATTCTTTTATCTATACAAAAAAGCAAGGCTTTCTGGCCTTGCTTTTTTATCGACTCAAGAATTATTTAGCGATTTTTGCAAAGTATTCAAGAGTACGAACAAGTTGTGAAGTGTAAGACATTTCGTTGTCATACCATGAAACAACTTTAACCAATTGTTTACCGTCAACGTCAAGAACTTTAGTTTGAGTTGCGTCAAACAATGAACCGAATGACATACCTACGATATCAGAAGATACGATTGGATCTTCAGTGTAACCGTATGATTCGTTAGAAGCTGCTTTCATAGCTGCGTTTACTTCATCAACAGTAACATTCTTATCAAGAACTGCTACCAATTCAGTTACAGAACCTGTTGGAACAGGAACACGTTGAGCAGCTCCGTCCAATTTACCGTTCAATTCAGGGATAACCAAACCGATTGCTTTAGCAGCACCAGTTGAGTTAGGAACGATGTTAGCTGCAGCAGCACGAGCACGGCGAAGGTCACCTTTACGGTGTGGTCCATCAAGAACCATTTGGTCACCAGTGTAACCGTGGATAGTAGTCATCAAACCTTCAACGATACCGAAGTTGTCATGAAGAGCTTTAGCCATTGGAGCCAAACAGTTTGTAGTACATGAAGCACCTGAGATAACTGTTTCAGTACCATCAAGAATATCATGGTTAGTGTTAAATACAACTGTTTTAACATCTGATCCACCAGGAGCAGTGATAACAACTTTCTTAGCACCACCAGCGTGCAAGTGTTTTTCAGCAGCTGCTTTAGTAGCAAAGAAACCAGTTGCTTCAAGAACGATTTCTACACCGTCGTTAGCCCAGTCGATTTGTTCTGGATCACGTTCAGCAGAAACTTTAACGAATTTACCGTTAACTTCAAATCCGCCTTCTTTAACTTCTACAGTACCGTCGAAACGACCTTGAGTTGTATCGTATTTCAACAAGTGTGCAAGCATCACTGGATCTGTAAGGTCGTTGATGCGAGTAACTTCAACACCTTCTACGTTTTGGATACGGCGGAAAGCAAGACGACCGATACGTCCGAAACCGTTAATACCAACTTTAACTACCATTAGTGATTTCCTCCTTATGAAAATCATGAAAATTTTATTGTGAAAAGAGTAACTTGAATCACTACAAATCACCTTTCAACACACCTATTATATAACTATTTGAGTTTAATTGCAAGTATGGGCGTCGATTTTCTCTCTTGCTTTTCTACTTTTCTACTCCTTTTCATTCACTTATTCTTTAATTTTTAAATATATCCCTACAATCTTTTATAATGTCCGTATATTATCTCCATTTCTATACTCAACCTTAATTCCAGGTCTATCTGAGTTCACAAAAAAGAGACAGGATTAGTCCTGTCTCTAGGCTGATAAACAATTATTTACGACGTCCTGGACGTTCTTTATAACCATAGTAAGCATCTGCCATGATTTCTTCCATGTCAGCTACCATTGGTAAGCGTGGGTTTGCAGGTGAACATTGATCTTCGTAAGCAAGTAAGGCAATCTCATGCAAGCTGTCTTTCCAAGTTTTTTCATCGATACCAAAGCCTTTGAAGTTCATTGTGATTCCAACTGCTTCACCAAGATCGTAAACTGCTTTGGCATAAGCTTCAACCGCTTCTTCTGGTGTTGAGCAAGGAAGACCTAGCATACGAGCGATATCTTGGAATTTTTCATCAGCTTTCCAGTAATTGTACTTAGGCCATGTTGTAGTTTTAGATGGACGAGTTCCGTTGTAACGGATAACATAAGGAAGTAAAATAGCATTTGTACGTCCGTGAATGGTGTGGTGAACAGCACCAATCTTATGCGCCATTGAGTGACTCATTCCAAGGAAGGCATTTGCAAAGGCCATACCAGCCATTGTAGAGGCATTATGCATCTTTTCACGGGCTTCTGGGTCAGCTGTTTTTACAGATTTTTCCAAGTATTTGAAGACTAACTTGATGGTTTGAAGAGCAATACCATCTGTATAGTCATTGGCAAAGTTAGAAGTATAAGCTTCAGTTGCGTGTGTCAAGACATCCATACCTGTGTCAGCAGCAATAAATGCTGGAACAGATTCTACCAAAGCAGGGTCAACAATTGCAATGGTCGGTGTCAAAGCGTAGTCAGTGATTGGGTATTTCCGGTTGTTTGCCTTGTCAGAGATAACTGCAAACGGTGTTACTTCTGAACCTGTACCAGATGTTGTTGGAATACCGATATATTGTGCTTTCTTACCAAGTGATGGGAATTTGAAGGCACGTTTGCGGATATCCATGAATTTTTGAACGAGGTCACCGAAGTCAACGTCTGGCTGTTCATAGAACATCCACATACCTTTAGCTGCATCCATTGGTGAACCACCACCAAGGGCAATGATAGTGTCTGGTTCAAACGAACGCATTACTTCAACACCACGACGAACTGTTGTGATATCTGGATCTGGTTCAACATCTGAGAAGACTTGAATCGTGACTTTGTTTTTACGAAGATTCAATTGGTCAATCACACGTTGTACAAAACCAAGTTTTTCAATTGATTTATCGGTAACAATCATGACACGTTCGATACCTTCGCAAGTTTGAAGGTATTGGATTGAGTTACGTTCGAAGTAGATTTTTGAAGGAACTTTAAACCATTGCATATTATTTCTACGTTTTCCTACTTTCTTGATGTTAAGAAGGTTGATAGCGGATACGTTATCACCAACTGAGTTGTGTCCATATGAACCACATCCAAGTGTTAATGATGGAATGAAGGCGTTGTATACATCACCGATACCACCAAAGGTAGATGGAGAGTTCCAGATAATACGCATTGCCTTTATTTCCGTACCGAAACGTTTTGCAAGAGCTTCGTCTTTTGTATGGATAGCAGCTGAGTGTCCTAGACCATTAAATTCAACCATTTGACGAGCTTTTTTAAGACCGTCTTCTGTATCTTCAGCTTTTAGGACAGCGATAACTGGTGATAATTTTTCACGAGTCAATGGTTCTTTTGGTCCTACTTCTGCGCATTCTGCAGCCAAGATGTTTGTTCCTTCTGGAACACTAAATCCTGCTTGTTCAGCAATCCATGCTGCTGGTTTACCAACGATGTTTGCATTTAGTTTAGCACCTGCACAGTTTTTACTGTTTGCTTTCACGCCGAAACAGAATTCTTCAAGAAGTGCTTTTTCTTTCTTGTTTACAAAGTAAGTGTGATATGATTTGAATTCTTCTACAAATTCGTCATACACTTCTTTATCAATGATAACGGCTTGTTCTGATGCACAGACCATCCCATTATCAAATGATTTAGACATAACGATGTCATGAGCAGCTTGACGAAGGTCAGCAGATTTTTCTACATAGGCAGGAACGTTTCCGGCACCTACCCCAAGAGCTGGTTTTCCACATGAGTATGCAGCTTTAACCATAGCATTCCCACCAGTTGCGAGGATAGTCGCAACACCTTCGTGGTTCATAAGTGCCCCAGTTGCTTCCATAGATGGCTCTGTAATCCATTGAACACAGTTTTCAGGTGCACCGGCTGCGATGGCTGCATCACGAACGATTTGTGCAGCATGAGCAGAAGATTCTTGAGCTGATGGGTGGAAGGCGAAAACAATTGGGTTACGTGTCTTCAAAGCAATGAGTGATTTAAAAATCGCTGTTGAAGTTGGGTTTGTTGTTGGAGTGATACCACAAATAACTCCGACCGGCTCCGCAATCTTCGTCAAACCTGTAATTGGATCATCTTCGATAACTCCAGCTGTTTTAACTCCACGCATATTGTTCACTACGTGTTCACAGGCAAATAGATTTTTTGTCGCCTTATCTTCAAATACACCACGACCAGTTTCTTCAACTGCGTGTTGTGCAAGGATACCGTGCGCATCAAGTGCTGCAACAGACGCTTTTGCTACGATGTAGTCAACTTGCTCTTGGTTCAACTTACGCATTTCATCAAGCGCAACCAAGGCTTTTTTCACGAGACCGTCGACATGCTTTTCAGCAGCAAGTTGTTTTTCCTCTGGTGTTACTGTTTTTTTATCAGCCATATTATCCTCCATAGCCTTTAAGGATGTTATCCTTTGTTAATTTTTTCACAATTTCATTATAACTCTTTTTTTATACTTTGTAAACAGTTTCATAAGCATTTCACAAAGAAATTTCCTGAGTTTGTGAATTTTTTCTCAACCCACCTGTGCAATAGAGTTTTATCTGGACGATTGTGAAATTATGGAGAAAATTTTTTTATTTCACAAAGTTTTTCTAGTTGATAGCTATTTATCGAAGCCGTGCACAGAAAACGCTTTCTTTCATGCTTTTAAAAATAGCCTCCTCATCTGGAGACTACTGTTTTTGCTGAAAAACGCCTTGTTTAAAGGTCCCTTCATAAACAACCTCTTGCTCTGTAGTCAACTTCCCTTGACCTTCAGCCTGACCATTTACAAAATCACCTTCGTATTTCCAGCCATCTTTTGATTGGAAAGTCCCTTTTCCATTAAAGGCTCCATTACTGAAATCCCCTGTATATTGGTCTCCATTTTCAAAGGTCAGAGTTCCTTGGCCATTCATTTTTCCTCGTACCAGGGTACCATCATAAACAAGGGCACCACCATCAAGTGTCAGGGCACCCTTTTTAGGTGTATTTAGTAGAAATACTGAAAGGGCACAGAGTGCAATTACGACTACTGCAATGAACTCTAGCCTAGGGCGAGTTAGGTAAACTCTATACTTTTCATAGATTTGTTTAAGCTTCTCCATTGTCACTCTCATTTTCTAATCGATCTAGCCAACTTTGACATCCACTTGTGATGCGAGCATAGGTTTCCTCAAAATCTCCTGTATACCAAGGATCTGGAACACTTTCAGATGCAAAAGGGTAGATCTTATACTGCAATTCCTGAGGACACATGTGACGCAGATCTGAAACGTTTGAAGCATCCATACCGATAATGTAATCAAACGATTCAAAATCTTCTCTACGAATCTGGAGTGATGTTTTGTCTTTGTCATAAGGAATCTGATACTGCTGGAAAATCCCCTGCGTTCCCTTATGAATCGGATTACCATGTTCCCAAGATGAAGTCGCACGACTCTCAACCTGGTAATCGCTCGTCATGGTTTTCATCACAAACTCTGCCATGGGGCTACGGCAGATGTTTCCTAAGCACACAAATACTATTTTTCTCATCCTTTTTCCTCTTACTTCATAGAAAAACGGGAGTGACAGGTCCCGTTTTATTCTTCGATTGCTCCGCCTTCGTCAACAACTGTTCCTTCTGGTGTCACAGCTTCTTTGAGTGGCAACACTGTCTTGATGGCAGCCAATTCAAAAGTCAAATAAACGCCATCTACATCAAGTACGATTGTTCTCTTCTCAGTGTCTACTTCATCCACTGTTCCGTAAAGGCCGCCAATTGTAATAACTTCATAGCCTTTTTGAAGCTTGTTCAAGCTTTCCATACGCTTTTGAGCTTGTTTCTTTTGAGAACGTTGCATAAAGAACATCAAGGCCATCATACCTACAAGCATGATTAAAAAAGTAATATTTGGATTCATTGTTTTCTCCTTTGTCTTTTACATAGGACTACTATATCAAATTTCAGCTACTTTTACAAGGTTGTACCTTGTTTTATGATGATAAAAAAATCAGAGTGAGGACTCTGATTTCTGCGATTATTTCAAGTTTTGAACGACTTTGACTAGATTTTCAACTGTAAATCCATACTCTGCCAATACTTTTGGTGCTGGGGCAGACGCACCAAATGTATCAATACCGAGAACTGCACCATCTAGACCAACATATTTGTACCAGTTTTGAGTTGCACCCATTTCGACTGCAACACGACGGCGAACTGCATTTGGAAGGATTTCTTCCTTGTATGCTGCATCTTGTTTATCAAAGACATCTGTAGATGGCATGCTGACTACGCGGACTTTTGCGCCTTGACTAGCTAATTCTTTGGCAGCTGAGACGGCTAGATTGACTTCTGAACCTGTCGCAATCAAAATCGTATCAAAGTCTGCTGCATTTTCATAGACGACATAGGCACCTTTCGCAACCTTGTCGAAGTCTGTTCCCTCTTCGACAGTCAAGTTTTGACGTGTCAAGACAAGGGCAGTTGGTGTTTTTTCGCTTGTCACGGCAAGGTACCAAGCCGCTTGAGTTTCACGCGCATCTGCTGGACGGAAAACATTCAGATTTGGCATGGCACGAAGACCTGCTAAGTGTTCAACTGGTTCGTGAGTTGGACCATCTTCACCAACTGCGATCGAATCGTGGGTAAAGACATAAGTCACAGGAAGTCCTTGCAAGGCTGACAAGCGGACAGCTGCTTTCACATAGTCAGAGAAGACGAAGAAAGTACCACCATATACACGAAGTCCACCGTGAAGGGCCATCCCGTTCAAGATCGTTCCCATTGCAAATTCACGAACACCAAACTGAATGTTGCGGTTCAAGCGATTGGCATCGTCTTGAAGTCCGTCCGTTTTGATATAAGTCATGTTTGAGTGAGCAAGGTCAGCTGAACCTCCTAAGAAGGTTGGCAACTTAGTCGCTACAACGTTTAAGGCATCCTGACTCGAGTTACGAGTTGCTTGAGAGAAACCATTTTCTAAGGCTGGGAAGTCTGCTGGAGTCACTTTAACTGGATCACGTCCGTCGATAATAGCTTCTACTTCTGCAGCCAGTTCTGGATGTGCTTCTTTATAGTCAGCGACTAGTTTTGTCCATGCTTCATAGGCTGATGCACCACGGTCTGCAACATTTTCCTTGAAATCAGCATATACTTCAGCTGGGATTTCAAATGGTTCATAGTCCCAACCGAGGGCTTGGCGAGTTGCTGCAGTTTCATCTGCTCCAAGAGGAGCACCGTGTACGGCATTAGTTCCTTGTTTGTTTGGAGAACCGTATCCAATAACAGTCTTCACTTCAATCAAAGATGGTTTGCCTGAAGCTTTAGCAGCTTCGATAGCAGCATGGATAGCTTCCAAGTCTGTTCCATCTTCAACCAAGGCTGTATGCCAACCGTAGGCATTGTAACGGTCACGAACACTTTCTGTAAAGGAATCCTTTGTCTCACCATCCAAGTTGATGTCATTTGAATCATAAAGAACCACCAACTTGTCAAGTTTTTGCAAGCCTGCGTATGAAGCCGCCTCACTTGAGACACCTTCCATCAAATCTCCATCTCCACAGATCACATAAGTATAGTGGTCAAAGATATTGAAACCTTCGCGGTTATACTTCGCTGCAAGGAAACGTTCTGCTTGGGCAAAACCAGTGGCAGTTGAAATCCCTTGACCTAGAGGTCCAGTAGTAGCGTCAACTCCTGCTGTATGTCCAAATTCTGGGTGACCTGGCGTTTTGGAACCCCATTGACGGAAGTTCTTGACCTCATCCATGCTAACATCTTCAAAACCAGAAAGGTGAAGAAGGGCATAAAGAAGCATAGAGCCGTGACCTGCTGAAAGAATAAAGCGGTCGCGGTTGATCCAGTTTGGTTGAGCAGGATTGATACGAAGTTGTTTTGTAAAGAGGCTATAGGCCATTGGAGCAGCCCCCATAACCACCCCTGGGTGACCTGAGTTGGCTTTGTTGATGGCGTCAATACCTAGAAAACGAATTGCATTAACAGATAGATTTGACATAGAATTTCCTTTCTCTTTGAGGTGATTAATGAATCACACATCCTATTTTACTATTATATGAAAAAATGCATAGAATAGCAATAAAACAATTTGCGTTCATCTATCACATTTGATTTGTCTATCCCCTCGTCACTTCATAGTACGGGAGCAAGCGAGTATAAGCGTCTTCTAGCTTCTCCAATATCGCTTCTACTGACTGATTTTCAATGAAGGAAACATCTGACTTGACTAAGACTTTACGAACTTCCTGTTTTCTCAGCTTCTCTCGTAAAGTACGACGATTTTTTTCATTAGCCTCCATCTTATGACTTTCCCCATTTGAGTAGACTAGATAATAAATTCCTTCTACCGCTGGAAGCTCTAAAACCTTGGCTTGCTTGTCCAAGGTCTGTTCGTCTTTCTTGCGCTCGATGAAACTGACTTCTAAGGAAATCCCAAAATCTGAGGTTTCGCCATACAAACGCAAGGCTAACATGGGTTCTGTTACCTGCCCCTCTCTCTGTAGATAGGCCCAGAAATGCGGTCGCAAGCGCTGCGCTTGATTCATCCACTGACTAGTCTGTTGCAATTGCCATTCGGGATGACTTGCTTGGAAGATCTTGGCCAGGTTTGTAAAAGCCTTACGAGCCTCTTGGCCTTTTTGCCGCAAGGTCAACATCTTTTCTCTTTCATCACCAGCTTTATCAGGATTGCGGTACTGGACCCCTGCAAATGATAGGTATTCTCTAACTGCTTTCAGCATATCTGAATCTTTCCTTTCCTAGCAAAAAATCAGGATGAACCTGATTTTGCTTTGCTTATTCTGCGTCTACGACAACATAGCGATTTGGCTCATCACCCTCAGAGCAACTCGTCACGCCATCCATGCGTGAAATAATGCGATGGATAATCTTGCGTTCGCTATTTGACATGGGATCTGTTTGCTGGCTACGCCCTTCTTCTAAAACGCGAGTCGCCAATTTTTGAGCGTAGGTTTGCAAGACTTCTGCACGGTGTTCAACGTAATCATTGACATTGATTGTGATGTAGAAGGTTCTTGAATAGCGATTATAAAGATAATTTTGCGCCAATAGTTGAAGAGCTTTCAAGACTTTTCCGTGGTAGCCGATAATACGACCTGGTTCATTGGTATCAATTTGAAGATTGATGGTGCGGCGATTGTAGTCACTTGAAATCGTCCCTTCAACATCCATATCATCTACAATGGTTTGAACGTAGCTAGCTACTTCAGTTGCCACTTGTTCGATATCATAACTTGGCTCTACTTTTAAGCCCAAGTCTTCCAACGATTGGCTTGCTGCTTCCTGCGTTTCAGTTTCTTTTTCCGGAGCAGATTCCACTTCCTCAATAACATCTTCTGCTTGAAGTTCATTTAAAATTGAAATATGACCTGTTTCTTCCAAAATCGTGCTGGCATGCTTTTCATTTTTCAGGATTTCAGCCTTGACCTCTTCAGAGACACCTTGACCTTCTTCTTCAATCTTCTTGATGACTTCCACTACATGCCCCAAATCAACAGTTGCTTCGCTGACGGTTTTCACGGGTTCATTTTTTTCATTAACTTCTTTTGGAACACCCTTGACGGCCTGCTGATTGGCTTTGATCACTGTCGTTTCACTAATCGCTTCGATATCAACTTGAGCTGGCTTCTTACCAAACAAGCCTAAGAATCCTTTTTTCTCTTTCGAAACAACCTTGATGTGGGCCTTCATTCTTGGAATGTCTAATTCTTTCAATCCTTTTTGGATTGCTTCTTCAACCGTTGAACCTGTAAATAATACCATTACAAGATTCCTCCTTATTTTTTCTTTTTCTGTGCTTTTTTCAAGGCTTTTCTCTTCTTACCTTCTAAATCTTTTTCTGCTTGTGCCACTGCTTCTCTTTCAGCAATAATCTTGAAAGGATTGTTCAAGAAATAGGTTTGCAAAACTTGATAAGCATTGGATACAGCCCAGTACAAGGCTACACCACTTGGGGCGGAGATAGCAAAAACAAAAATCAATACAGGCATACCATACATCATCCCTGTCGTAGCCCCACTTTTTTCGGACAAAGCTTTATTCGATAACCAGCTACTCAAGAAGGTAAAGACTGCTGCCAAAATCGGAAGGACAAAACTTGTATCTACTCCTCCCAAATTAATCCATAAAAAGTGACCTGTTTTCAAAAAATCTACTCGACTCAAGGCTTGAAAGAGCGCCAAGAGAACCGGCATTTGTATTAAAATTGGCCAGAGAGAGGATGAATGCTTGATCCCTAACTCTTTATAAACCTTGCGCATCTCCTGGTCTAGCTTGGTTCTACTTTCCATATCACGACCCGGATATTGCTCTCGCAAAGCCTTGATACGTGGTTGAGCCTCTTGCATTTTTCTAGAGGCAACCATCTGTGTCTGAAAGACCGGTAATAGAATCGTCCGAATCAAGATTGTGAAGAGGATAATCCCCACTCCGATACTAATGTCAAAGGACAAAAAGCGGATAATTTCAGCAAAAAAATAGACGAATTTACTCCAAAAATCTGTCGAATCCGCTGTTATATCGCTAGCTGTACTATTTGTTGCACAGGCCGTCATGATAAACAAGGACAAGCCCAACAAACTAGTCAACTGTAGTTTCTTTTTCACTCCCATTTCCTTCCTGATAAATCTTTGATAACTTTAATACGTGGAGTAGATTTTTCTCCATCTCTGCATATTCCAAGGTTTCCACCCCTTTTCGGGCAATCACGACAAAATCGACATGCTCTACCAAACTCCCTTTTACACTTTGTAGAATGTGTCGGATTCGTCTCTTGATTTGATTTCTGGTAACTGCATTCCCCAGCTTTTTGCTGACGGACAGCCCTACTCGAAAATGGTTTTGCTGGTTTTCCAATTGGTAGACAACAAATTTTCGATTGGCAAAACTTGTTCCGTCCTTGAAAATCGCCTTAAAATCTTTCTCTCTTTTTACACGAAAGCTTTTCTTCAAAACTCAACTCCATCTATTAAATTACTACTATTATACCATATTTTTTGAAAAAGCCAATAACAGCAAGGTTTTAGACATTTTCTACATAAAAAAAGCTGGAAAATCTCTTTTCCAACTTCTTTTTACAATCAAATTTTACATGTATTTACTTATTTTTTCAAGCGTTCAACATCGCGAGCAATCACCAATTCTTCATCTGTTGGAATAACCAAGACACGGATTTTCGCTGCGTCAGTTGAGATGTCTCCCGTTACGCCAAAGACGTTCTTTTCTGGATCCACATCACAACCAAACCAAGAGATACCTGAAATGACATCCTCACGAACCAAAGCTGCATTTTCACCGATCCCTGCTGTGAAGATAATCGCATCTGCTCCATTTAAGACTGCAAGGTATTGGCCGATATGTTTTTGGATACGATCGACATACATTTCATAAGCCAAAGTCGCATCATGGTCTCCTGCTTCCATGGCAGCAATCACATCACGCATATCGCTTGACTGACCAGAAACTCCCATGAGCCCTGATTCACGATTGAGAACACGACTAATATCTTCTGGGGTATTAAAATCCTCTGTATATTGCATGAGATAAGGGATGATAGCAGGGTCAATATCTCCTGTACGAGTTCCCATCATCACACCTCCAAGTGGTGTGAATCCCATAGAAGTATCCACAGACTTCCCACCCTTAACAGCTGTGATAGAAGCCCCGTTACCAATATGGCAGGTAATCAATTTCAAATCTTCTAGAGGACGGCCCAAAAGTTTCGCTGCTTCTCCTGCGACAAACTGGTGGCTTGTCCCGTGGGCACCATATTTACGAACCTTGTTGTCTGTGTAGTATTTAGTTGGTAGAGGGTAGCGATAAGCCTTTTCTGGCATGGTTGTGTGGAATGAGGTATCAAATACGACAACACTGGTAATATCTGGAAGTAATTCCTTAAATGCGCGAATTCCAGCTGCGTTAGCTGGATTGTGAAGAGGAGCCAAGAGTCCCAATTCCTCAACTTTTTCTAACACGTCTCCCTCAACTACTGTTGATTCCTTAAAATATTCACCACCTGCAACGACGCGGTGGCCGACACCTGTGATTTCGTCGTACCCTTTGATAATGTCAAAACGAATCAAGTCATCCAATAAAATTTTAACGGCTTGTGTATGGTCTTCAATATCAAGAATTTGTTGCTCCGAACGACCGTTAAATTTTACTGTTGAAATTGAATCTTTCAATCCAATACGTTCAATCAAGCCTTTAGCCAAAACTTTCTCTTCAGGCATTTGATAAAGTTGCCATTTCAAGCTTGAGCTTCCTGCATTGATTGCAATTGTTTTTGTCATAAGATGATACCTCTTTTTAAGCGTTTTCATCTATTATAACAAATCTCAATTCAAATTTCATGAATATTGACTCCAATTTTGAAACTTTTCTTTAAAGTCTACCAATTCCTGAGAGTCACGTAGATTATTCAGTGGATACACGAAAGGTTCTACAGCTTTTAATCCTTTCTTTTGTAGAACAAAAATAGCCTTAGAATTGCTATCTTGACTAAAGAGATTTTCTGGTAGTGTAATCATGGCTGCAAGTTGGGCCTCCTCTTTCAACCACCCTTTCAGCAAATCACTCTGAGGACTGGTCAACAAATCACTCGGAGCGAGAAAAATAGCGTATCCATCTGACTTGAGATACTTAAGTCCTTGTTCCATGAGCAAGTGATGGGCGTATGTATGTTCTTGGCTAGAAGCAACTTGATGACGCAACGCAACGGCGTCATCAGGATAATAGCCAACAGGCAAGTCGCTGATGACCACATCACTTTCTTTGAGCATTTGTGGACGAACGGCATCTCCTTGGACAAAGCCAGCCTGCAAACCAATTACATCTGCCATGCTAGCTGCCAAATCAATCAGCAAATCATCTACTTCCATTCCCAAATAATCCACCTTTTTATCAAGCGAGGTCAAGAAAGTAGCGCCTAGAATTCCCATCCCAGAACCCATTTCGAGAATAGTAATTTCCTCCTCTTTAAGCAATTCTTCCACAATAAACACCAAAAGTAAAGCAATGGCATCTGGTGTAAACTGGTGATTGGCCTGTAAAGGTTCCGTTTGTCCTGCCTTCATCAAGAGAAACTGGTAGGTCTTGAGCCACTCTTCCTTGCGAAGGGCTAAGCGTTTAAGGGCTTGATTGTTCTCTTTGACCTGCTCTAGTTCGGTCTCGCCATCTAGGTAGATACTATTTTGCTCTACCAAGGCGTCATAAAAGTTGGTCGCCAAATCACTTTGGATGACTTGGACATTCTCTAGTAAATACGTATAAGCTTGTTCAATTTTTTCAAAATCCATATTACTATCTTATCAAATTTCCCTCCTTTTTTCCATCTGAAGAGAAAAAATCACTGCTTTAGTCAGCGAGTGATTTTTGGGCTACTGTTAAAAAGAGTTCTGCGTAATTTCCGAGGAAAAGATCTTCTGCACTATAGAGGATCTGACTGCCAATGCTTGAAAAACCATTCTGAGCGAGCTTGGTTTCCAGTTCAGCTAAATCAAAACCATGATGGTTAGGCTCTATCTTAGTAAAATCAGCAATGAAGACCTGTCCATTCTCCCTAAGGTGATGGTGAAACATGGCAAGAGTCGCATCTATATCAGGCATATGATGAAGAACCCGACTGACAACAATCAGGTCAAATTGCTGCTCCAAGGGATTTACTAGTAAATCCTGCTCCAAAAACTGGATATTCTTGATTTCTTGCTGATCTGCTTTCAAACGAGCTTGCTCCAGCATTCTCTCAGAGATGTCTACAAGAGTGACAGACTTAGCCTGCTGAGCCAGGGGCAAAGCTAATAGACCCGTCCCACCACCAAAGTCCAGTATTTCTTTGTCTGATAAAAGAGCAATCTGTTTCTCGACTGCTTGACAAACCAAATTTGCAAGGAAGATATTTTTAGGGGAATCAAAGGTTTCTGCTTTGTGGTTAAAATCGTGTTTCATGTTTTTAGTTTAGCACAAAGTAGTTGAATTGACTAGGAATTATCTTTCTTTTCAGGCTTTTCTTCCCTGCTTGATTGCTTGAATCAGTCGCTACCTCTTCCTTTTTAGCTGTTTTCTTTTCTTGGGTTTTCATCGGAGAAAAGAGAAATTCATAGTTGCCCTTATTCATACGAACACTTGTTGCAAAACCTGTTTTCGTATTTTGATACCTGACTTTTCCTAGGTTAAAGACTCGTTCCCCACTTTCTTGCTCAGCCTTATCCTTACTTCGCTTGGCCATGGCAAAAGCTGCCAACTTTTCTTTGTTTAGGGCAAAGTCTTTGTGATGGGCGACTTGCCGATTTAAATAAAACTGCAACAAAAGGCTAAAAATAGCTGCCATGGTGACTGCATATAAAAGAACGCCTGCCTTAACTTTTTGTTTTTTCCACACGATAGATGAACTCCCTTTCTAAGCCTTTTTGAAACTGGAAACGGAAGCGAACCAATTGATTTTCCTCTGTAATTTGTGCTGATTTAAGTCCATAAACCATAGGTTGGTAGCCCCGTCCGCTGCTATCGGTTTTCCGAAAATCATCTGATTTGGACTTGCCCATAGCGATATCCTTGCCATCTTGCTTCACATAGAGGTGATTGGCTTCCACCTTTTCAAACTGCGAACGATCTAACTCTGCCTCCAGTTGATCCACAAACAAGAGCCACTCTTTTTGCTCGCTTTGCTGCTGGTAACGAACTTCTGAAATGAGGAGCTGACTCATAGCTTGAAAAAGGAGCAAGCCTCCGCTAATGACGATAAGGGCAATCAGAGATTCTAATAGAGTGAACGCTCTTACCTTACTGCTCTTTAAGATACAGCAACTTCTCTGAACCATGGTAGACCTCCAATCCCTTTTCACTAGCAAACACCTGAATCTCCACTCCATTTATGTTTACCTGATTTTGACCTGTCTGCAGAGCCATCTTAGCTACACGTAAGACTTCTTCCTTTTGCAAGATTTCTGCCTCTTCCTGCCTATTTTTCTGGATTTGTCCCAAAAGAAGGGTCGCAATGCTGGCAAAAACGGCTAGAGCAACTACCGCTTCCAGTAAAATCACTGCCTTAATTTTTTGTTTCCTTAATGCGTTTAATTTTTCCATTTCCTAGATATAATTGATAGCGAATCGCTCCTTTGCTGGTCTGAAATTCAACCTTAGCCAGGGACGAATTGCCCCCAGCTCGGTCAAATATAATGCTTTGTCCTGATGGTGCCTGAATCCCTTTAGGAACGGTCAAGTTTTGACTGCCGTTACTGATCGTCTGTCCATCTAAGTTCAGACTGGTCTTTTGCTGACTGGCTACACTGCGTTTTTGCGTTTCCCGATAGAGTTCTTCAAACTCCATAAAGAAAATCTGCTCCTCTACCGCTGCAAAACTGGACTGGACAGAGCCAGACAAGCCTAAACCAAGGATACTCACAAGTCCCAAAACTAAGAGACTTTCCAGTATAGTAAAGGCCTTAATCTGCAACAGTTTGACTGGTTTTTTGTTTTGCATGGTAGTCTTTATAAGCTTTGGCTTGCTCTGCTGTGATACGACCGTCCGCTTGTAATTTGCTAAGGCTAGCATCTTCATTCTTGTCCAGACTATAGAGCTCTGCCTGGCTTTCTACGACCTTGACAACAGCAGCTTTTCCTTTATCATCTACGGCATCCTTTTGCTTGGTCAAATTGGGCACAAAGAGCAAGAGAAGAACACTGATGATAAGCAAAACCACCAACATTTCTACCAACGTGAAAGCTTTAACCTTGGCTTTTTTTAAATTTGTCATGAGTTTTTTCATTTTAAAAATTTACCTCCATATTTTGATACATGGGCATAAGCATTGCCGCATAAAGTAAAACGATAATCAGGGCCACAAAGATAAAAACCAGTGGCTGTACCAGATTCATGGTACGATTAACTCGGGTAAAAAAGGCTTCCCAAGTTTTTTCAGCATAGATTTCCAACTCACTCCCCAGCTTGGACTTGACTTCCCCATACTCGATGATGAGACTCAACTCCTTTTTAAAGAAAGGATAGGTCGCTATGGTTTGAGAAAATTCGCGGCCATTTTGCAGGGCTTGAGCCAAATCTTGACCGATTTCTTTAAAGAGCTGAGAACCCAGTTCCTGCATGATCTGAAAAATCTGCGTCAGCTCCATCCCCTGTGAAATCATATTGCCCCATTCACGCGCATAATAGGCCGTCAGATAGGTCTGGACAAAGATTCCTAGAAAGGGAACCCGTGCCAACATCGAGAAAACCCGCATCTTGGAACTTCTTTTGTAAAAAGTGAGGGCTAAAAGTAAAGATAGAGAGCAAACCAACACTAGCCCCAGAAAAATTTGTGGCAGATTGCCAAT
The DNA here is from genome assembly GCF_002093575.1 of Streptococcus oralis subsp. tigurinus. Taxonomy (GTDB): domain Bacteria; phylum Bacillota; class Bacilli; order Lactobacillales; family Streptococcaceae; genus Streptococcus; species Streptococcus oralis_CH. The sequence goes on from NZ_LNVH01000009.1 coordinate 20,861, forward strand.
GATTTGGGTGGCGATATTGCTACTGTCCAGTTGGGGGAGCAAATAATTCCTGAGCCCCAACATGATTAGCAGGAGAAATCCCAGCAAAATCAAAGGATAGGTCGCTACTTCAATTAACTTCTTCTTGACCTTGGACAAATTATCCAGATATTCTTCTATCTTCCCCAAACTCAGGTGAAGATTCCCATGTACTTCAGCTAGAGATAATTGGGTCACAATAGCACTTGAAAACCCCAAGCTGTCCATCATCTCTGAAAAGGATTTCCCCTGAGACAAGCCTTGGTGCATCCGGGCCACATAGTCCTTTTCCAGCAGGGCACTTCTGCCCAAAAAAGAAATAATTTCCACCAAATGAAAGCCACTGGAAAAGAGGTTGTTAAACAGGGTGATGATTTTCTTCTGCTTAGCTGTAGCTAATTTTTTCCGTTTCAGCCTGAAGACTTGTGATATGTCCATCTTTAAGAAGCTGGTCAATCTGCGCATTCCAGCTAGTTGGCTGGTGTTCTTGAAAGTCTTTGTTTGCAAAGTCAACGATTCCTCCTCCCCCGATTAATCTCTGGTAGCAGACTCCTTGCAGAACAACTGCTAATTCTTCCTCCGTCACACCTAACTCCAGAAGGCGTTCATAAACACCTCGGATACTCTTGGCATGAATGGTTGAAAAGACTGTCGCCCCTGTCAAACTGGCTCTGACCACTGCACGCGCCGTCTCGCTATCCCGAATTTCACCGATAATCAAGAGGTCAGGACGATGCCGGAGAGACAGTTTGATGAGATTTTCATAGGTCAAACCAATCGCTTCATTCAACTGCAACTGGAGCATGTCTTCCTGCTTGATCTCGACAGGATCTTCAATGGACATGACCTGTTGCCCCATAAACAGAGACTTGGCTAATTCGTGCATCAGAGTCGTCTTGCCACTTCCGACTGGACCTGCAAAGAGATAGAGTCCCCGTTGCCTGTACTGCTCACCCAGTTCGTTCATATCCTGAAACCAGAAATGCAGGTCCTGCTCCTCATCGTGCAACAAACGAATGACCAAACTCTCATGTCCCCGATAATCTCCCACGGTAGACAAACGCAGAGAAGACACCTTCTCCCCATGCTGATAGTCGCAAGAGCCCAGTTGACTACGTCTCTTCTCTCCTACGTTCATACCCGCCACAAACTTAAAATGACTAATCACAGCAGCTAAAACATCAAACTCATAGGAGTCAACGAGACACCGCTCGTCTCCAATCCGCATGTGAAGCTCGTAGGACTTTTCCTTGGGAATGAAATAGATATCCTGAGCCTTCTTTTCTTTCGCAGTAGCAATAATTTTCTGTGCAATTTCTTGTACCATACCGCCCTCCTTATCTAACTATTCGCAAAAAAATAAAAAAAGCAACTTAAAAAGTTACTTTTTTATCTCCATTTCATGCGGCAAGAACGGTGTTTTTCTTGACCTGTTTGTTTTTCGTAGCCTGGACGTAGCTTTTCATCGGGGATGACTTGCTCATCCTGTAAAAGTGCCAAAGAATGGTACTGCTGCAAATACTCATCGCACTCATCACACCAGCGTTGGTCGGCAGGATCCCAAAAAATAGTCATCAAATCACTCCGACTTTTATAAAGAGGATTCTTCTTTTCCAGCTCAAACCAGCATGATTTATAATATTTTAGAGCATCATAATACTTGTCAAAAGATTGACTCATGATGACATCTTCTTCCCAACCTTCTATGAACCACCACGGTTCAAAATCCCCATACATTTCTATAACACGATACATTCTTACTACTTCCTTTGTATCGTATATTATATCTAATTTTTTATTACAAGAAAAGGATTTTGCTTGTTTCCCCCATTAGCAATTTCTTTAATCCTATTATTTTCATCTGATAATAAAAATAGGAGTCCTTTATTGACCCCTATTTTTATCATCTTAGGCTTGATAACGTTTCACACCATCTAGGTAGGTTGCTACCAATTCCAAATCTTTATCCAGTACGATAAAGTCGGCATCATAACCTTCACGGATTTGACCACAGACATCATCGATGTGAACAGATTTTGCTGGGTTGAGGCTGGCCATCATGACTGCTTCATGCGGATTCGCAATGCCCCATTCGACCACATTCTTCAAACCATCTTTGAGTTTAAGGATAGAACCTGCCAAATTGCCTGTAGATTTGAGGCGAGCAGTTCCATTAGCAACTACTACTGGGAATTCTCCCAACATGTAGTCGCCATCTTCCAAGCCACCAGCTGTCATACAGTCTGTGATAAGGGCGATATTTTCAGTTCCCTTTTGTTTGAGCAAGATATCACAGGCCTTTGGATCCACATGGTGACCGTCACAGATCAACTCTGCATAGGTATGTGGCAACTCATACATGGCTCCCACCATACCGAGCTCACGGTGAGTCAACCCACGCATTCCATTGTAGGCATGTACCCAAACGCTTGCTCCAGCATCCACTGCTTTTTTAGCTTCATCAAAAGTCGCATTTGAGTGTCCAAGAGCAACAGTCACTCCTTCACCCGTAATTGTACGAACAAAGTCTTCTACACCTTCACGTTCTGGCGCAAGGGCAATTTTATTGAGCAGGCCATTAGCTGCTTTTTGCCAAGCACGAAACTCATCCATACGAGGATCTTTCATGTAAGCAGGGTTTTGAGCTCCCTTGTATTTCTCTGTGAAATAAGGCCCTTCAAAATAGATTCCACGAATCTTGGCTCCACTTGCTTCCTGGTAACGAGCACCGATATTTTCAGTTACCGCAAGCAACTGCTCGTAAGAAGAAGTCAACGTCGTTGGCAAGAAGCTAGTAACACCTGTGCTAAGCAATCCTTCACTCATAGTATGAAGGGTTCCTTCGATGTTATTATCCATGACATCGACACCACCAAATCCATGAATATGGGTATCCACAAGTCCTGGGGCAATGCTATAACCGGTATAGTCAATCACCTCAGCTCCTTCAGGAATCTGTTCTACATGTTTACCAAACTTGCCATCCACAAGTTCCAAGTAACCGCCACGACGAACTCCGTGTGGGTAGAAAAACTGATCCGCTTTAATATAATTAGGCATAATGATAACCTCCTTGATAGATTGATTCTAGAATTTATTATGTCAATTACATTATAAACCTTTCTTTTTCATTTGTAAATGGTATAGACCTATTTTTCGTGGATATTTTAAAAGAGCTGGATTTCTCCAACTCTTTGATCTTATTTTGATTTTACAGGCAGTTCTTGAGCAGCCTTAACAGCAGCTGCAATCGTCTCTGCGTAAAGTTTAGCACCTTCTTCAATCATGTTGCTATCATTTCCAAAGTGGACTTGGTCAGTTCCAGCCCAGATTTCAGGGTGTTCCTTAGCGACCTTATTCCAGTCAGCGACGCTCACATATGGATTCTTTTCAGCTAATTCTCTCGCATAAGCCGCATACTGCTCCACTGATGCATAAGTGTCCTTGCTCTTGTCTCCCTCATAAGGTGTCACCAGTATCAGATGGTGTCCTTTCGGTAGATTGTTCACGATGCTGTCCAAATCATTCTTATAGCCTTCAGGATTGTTGACCCCCGTTGCAATGACAACTGTTTTTAAAAGCGCCTTGTTCTGACTATTATTGAGCATGATGTCATTGGCTTGCTTGGTCGTCCGACTAACCTGAGCATTGATATTTGCATCAGGAAGTGCCTCTTTTAAGGCTGTATTGGCACGTAAAGTCACTGAATCCCCAATCAGACTCGTTCCCTCAGAAATTCCTAAGCGACTGGCTTCAGCTTGTTCAGCAAGAGTCTTGGTTTGTCCTATATTGGTCTGAGCTTGCTTGAAACCATTGACCATCAAGTCTGTCTCAAAGGCTCCAACTTGAGGAGCCATAGCTATGATAATCAAGGTAAGTAAGGAAAGGGCGCCCACAACACTAGCACTAATGGGTTTGATATGATGTAGTTTAGTGATTTTTCTAACTAAAGCATTGGTCTTACCAGCAATCAATGGCTCAATAATATAGAAGGATAGGATAGCAAAGAAATAGGAAAAGATAACGGTTAAAATAACAGCAGGCAGATTACTCATCAACTGCGAAAAGATAATATAAAAAGGCCAGTGGAAGAGATAAACCGCGTAGCTGGTATCCGCTAAAAATGTGATTATATGAGGTTCTCGTATCTCAGGCGTTTTCTCATGCAAGACACGCGCAGCAAAAATCATGGTTACGGCTGCTAAACTTGCCAGTAAGAAACCGAATAGATAAGCAAACAGGTAGGTGAACTTGACAAAAAAGGTCAAGAGTACTAATACCAAAAGCCCCGCAGCAAACACCAGTAGATTCTGACGAAGATCCCACGTCCGGTCAAACTGCTTGACTAAATCGCTCGTCTGACGAACCCCTACAACTGTCGCTAAAATGCTTCCTAAAAAGAAGGGATAGACATGGGTTAAACTTGAAAAGTAGACAGATGAATGGGAACTAGCCATTAGACTACCAATAAACATGGAGAAAAAGCTAATGATAAAAGCTCCCGCAGAAAGGAGAAAGACCATCCCTCTCAATTGACTACTAGATTTTGAACGTTTCGATAAGAACCAAACCGCTAAGCCCCAAAGGATATAGTAGTGAACCTCAACAGCTAGGCTCCAGTTATGAACAAAGAGATGCGGAATGAACTGGGATTCATAACTGCCTCCTGTTAACATTTCGTAGAAGTTGGTCATGAAACCGAGAACTCCAGCAATCTGGCCACCAATTCCAGCAACATAGTCTTGACGAACCAAGAAAGTAAAAGGCATGGTCACCAAAACCATCAGCACCACAGGTGGCACGATGCGGTAAAACCGTCTCTTAAAAAAGCCCAGCAAATCAATCTGGCGTGCCTTCCCAAATTCTTCTAAAAGGAGGGAGGTGATCAAAAATCCTGAAAAAGTGAAAAAGACATCTACCCCAAAGAATCCTCCAGGAAAGATCGTTTGAAAGAAGTGGTACAAAAGCACCAAAAGTAAACCTGTAATCCTAATCAAGGAAAACCATTTAATACGCATACGAGTCTATTCTCCATTAAATTAGGAAGCAAAACACCACCTAATTTCCATTCCATTATACTCCCTATTCTATCAAAAAAATAGGAAAAATCCTAAGAGAAAACTTAGGATTTTGGCATTCTATTTTTACACTTTAAAAATTGCGTCCTGACTTGTTGTAGCCATATTTTTCTACAAAATACTCACGAAATTCCAAGAGATTGTCATCCATGATGGCTTGACGCACTTGCTTCATCAGATTGAGCAAGAAGTAGAGATTGTGATAGCTAGTCAAGCGGATACCAAAGGTTTCATCAGCCTTGAGCAGGTGACGAAGATAAGCGCGTGTGTAGTTCTTACATGTGTAGCAATCACACTCAGGATCCAGTGGCATAAAGTCCTCAGCGAATTGGGCATTTTTGACAACCAAACGTCCCTGACTAGTCATACAAGTTCCATTACGAGCGATACGAGTCGGCAAGACACAGTCAAACATATCCACACCACGAATAACCCCATCAATCAAGCTATCTGGCGCTCCCACACCCATCAAATAGCGAGGTTTGTTTTCAGGAAGAAGTTGGGTTGTGAAGTCCAAGACTGCATTCATCTCTTCGTGGGTTTCTCCTACTGCCAAACCACCGATAGAGTATCCTGGGAAATCCATGCTGACAAGGTCATGAGCTGACTGACGGCGAAGGTCTTCAAATCCTGCCCCCTGCACAATTCCAAACAAACCTTGGTCATGTGGGCGACGGTGAGCCTTTAAGCCACGTTCGGCCCAACGACTGGTACGCTCGATGGATTTCTTAACGTAGTCGTAAGGTTGGTAAAACTGAGGACATTCATCAAAGGACATCATGATGTCTGAGCCCAGATTATTCTGAATAGAGATGGCCTTTTCTGGCGATAAGAACATCTTAGAACCATTGAGATGGTTTTTAAAGGTTACTCCTTCTTCTGTGATATTTCGGCTATCTGCTAGGGAATAAACCTGGAAACCACCACTATCTGTCAAAATCGGCTGGTCCCAATTCATGAACTTGTGGAGACCACCTGCGCGTGCAATGAGTTCGTCCCCAGGGCGAAGCCAGAGATGATAAGTATTAGAGAGGATAATCCCTGATCCCATCTCCTTCAACTCTTCTGGTGACTGGGTCTTGACAGTAGCTTGGGTCCCAACTGGCATAAACATAGGTGTCGGGAAGGTACCGTGGGGAGTGATGATTTCTCCCAGACGAGCTCCTGTGTGTTTTTCTTTCTTAATCAAACGGTATTTGATTGGTGAATCTGACATTTTCTACCTCCGAAGCTGGGAAAGACAGTCCCAGTTCATACTTTGTGCCCAAAGGCATACTGTATGATTTTATCAAAAAAACCAGGAACTGTCACGAACTATGGTATAATGAAAGAATGAAATACCCAAAAATTGATTTAAAAACTATTCGTCTGCAGACGAGGCAATTTCAGGCTGAAAATCCCCGCCTCTTTCTCGTCTATCTCTTACCTAGCATACTGGTCATCTTATCAGGCTTTCTCAACCCCTTGGCTCGTCTCCAAGAAAGTGTTTTAGAGCAATCCTTTTTCAGCATGCTGGCACAAGTGCTCCAAGCCTATCTCTTCCCACTAGTGGTTTCTTTTGTGAGCACGATTTTTCTAGCAGGTGCTGCTTTTGCGACACTCCGACTCCTCAAGGATCCTGATACAGAACTCTCAGTAAAATCAAGCCTAGCCCTCTTTGCGGAAGAGCGCTTCTCGCAAACCTTCCTAACTCTGCTCCTCAAACGTTTCTACCTCTTTTTATGGAGCATTCCAAACTTAGTAGGCGTTTATTTTCTCTTTTATAGCAACCTCTTAGCTCGGAGATTTATCGCCCTACATCCTGAATTTCCAAAATTAGACCTCTCATCCGTTGAAACCGAGCAATTCCTTATGACCTTTGGACTCTACTTTTTCGCGAGCCTCATCTTGATGATTGTAGGGAACATCCTCTACGTTCCGCAACATTATGCCTACTCACAGGTAGAATTCCTCCTCTGCGACACTCTGGATTTAGGACAGGCTAAACCAAGCCAAATCCTCAAAACTAGCCGTTTCTTGATGAAGGGTTACAAGTTTCAACGCTTTGTCCTCGACCTACAACTACTCCCTTGGTACTTCCTCAACTGGATCACCTTTGGAATTGCTAGTTTTTCAATCCTTCCCTATATCCAAAACAATCACATCTTCTTTTACAGAGCCCTACTAGCCCGTAAACGTCGAAATGGATAAGAGCATATAAAAACCAGCGTCATTCAGGACGCTGGTTTTCTTATTTCAAAAGCAACATACTCAGCAGAGTCAAAATAGCAGGTCCACCTTGCTTCAGAAGAATCTTCTTGTCTGCTGTCAGAGAACCGTAGGTCGCTGCACCAAGCACAAATAAAACAAAGATGGTCACAATTTCCAAACTTTGTGAGAAATAAATCCCGTACAAGAGAAACACACCTATCAAAGCATTATAAATTCCTTGATTTTTAAATAATGAACTCACTGAAGGACGAGCCAGTTCTTCCTTATCCACATTAAACACGCGACTAGTAGTATCTGATTGTGTAGCCACACTTTCCAGATAAAAAATGTAAAAATGCTCCAAAGCAACGATAGTTGCTAAAATAATTGTAAAAATAGACATATTCTTCTCCTTAAATTTCTATCTCTTCTAAGCCAGATATCAACTTTTCTAACAAGCGACTGAACTCTTCTCGCTCTCCCTTTGTAAGTACACTCTCCATCTGACTCTTTACGTCTATATGGTGTTGGGGAGAGTTGGTTACTAGTTGTTCTCTCGCAAAGTCTGTCACTTCCACCAAAACCTCCCTCTGGTTTTGAGGATTCCGACGTCGATTAACCAAACCTTCCTTTTCCAAAATTTTAAAGTGCCGTGTCAAGGCAGCCTGATCAATCTTCAAACGCTCCTGAACTGCTATTTGATTACACGGTGACTGATCGATTAAGAAACATAAGATTTGATAACGAGTGAGACTAATTCCCAATTGGCGTTCAAATAGTTGTGTCATAGACTGATCTGCTAATCGTAGTTGATACAGTAAATCTTGGATTGCTACCATAAATCTTTCTCCTTTAAAGTTGATTCGTCAATGATTGACTTATCAAGTATAATATAAACCAAAAAATAAATCAAGAAATATACTCGTATTTTAAATATATGTTCTCAATCTATTTTGAAGATAAACAAAAACGGCCAGATTTTCTAGCCGTTTTACTAACATAGTATTATTTCATATGTTGAACAATTATTCGATAAGCTATTCTTATCAACCATAAAACAAGTAAACAGACCACCACAATAGCTGGAGCTACCAATACCGGTTTTAACTGCGTCGCCTCTGCCGTCACACGTGCAGGTTTCGTAGCATTTGCTATACGATGCCCCCTAACAAGCAATCGATGAGTATTTACTCCATAAGGTGTACAGGTAACCAAGGTCACATAATCTTGATTTGGATCAATAGCTAGAGCAGAAACATCATCTGGCGTTACTGTTACAATCTGGTCGACCTCATAAGTCAGGGTCTCATTCAGTACTTGAATAAGAAAAGTATCCCCCTCCACTAACTGATCAATATCCGTAAAGAGTTTTGCAGATGGTAAACCACGATGTCCTGAAATAACGGAGTGAGTTCCAATCCCTCCTACGGGAAGAGAGGTCCCTGGAATATGACCGATAGCTACCTGTAGGATAGTATCGTCTGTTCCATGGTAGATAGGCATCGTCGTATTTAATTTTGGAATTTCAACATAAGCCATGATTCCAGTGCCTGTCACATCAAGCGTTTGATTGTAAATTTCTTCATGAGATGAAGGAAGATCTAAATCTGGAATCACATCTTTGTCTAAGTTCTGATTATATTCATGGGCATCCGCCAGCATTTGCTTATAATCATTCTCTTTCAAATCTGCCACTTTTTCCACGTATCCAGCTACTGCTTTAGACTGATGAAATGAATTCCAGTAGTCACTTATTGTTGGATACGACAACATAGAAACTCCAAGGAATAAAAGGAAGACCAATATTATCGTGATGGCATTTTCTTTTATTTTGTCAATCATAAGTCAAAAAGGTCTCCTTATCTTATCGAATTTAAAATCATTTAGAAAGGAAGAACGGAGATAGTCTCCCATCTCCGACCCCCTATCCAAGAAACATTAAATATTAGTTTTTCATACGTTTTTTTGTAACAAGTAGGATACCTGCTGCTACAACAAGTACAGAACCCGCTACATAAAGAACAGTCGTACCAATGCTACCAGTTGAAGGAAGAATTGATCCCTTTTTATTTTCAACTTGCGTAGTCAATGAACCCGCATCTTTATCTGCAGTGAAAGTAATTTGACCAGAAGCAGCGACACCTGAAAGATTTGTTAATTTAGGTTGATCAGCTTCTGTCTCATGAGTTGCCTCAACAGTAAAAGTAATATCTTTGATTGTGTTATACCCTGCAGGAGTTGCTGTTTCGGATAGTTTATATTCTCCATCATCAATACCAGTAAATTCAAATTTTGTTGCTTCACCAGCAGTGATTTCTTTCACAACTTTCCATTCACCTTTTACTTTTTTGTAGAGAGTAAAACCAGCACCTGTCAATGGTTGTTTATTTTGATCCACCTTATTAACTACAGTCTTATAAGTAAATACAATAACTGTATCTTTTGGTGTCTTACCAGTATCTTTTGGTTTACCTGTCCCATTTTCATTTGGATTATTTGAGTAAATCAATTCCACTTCGTTAGGGTTACCTTTGGCACCAATCACTGCATCTGTAGTCAATGTTGCAGTGTAGTCAACTGTAACTTTACCACCAGCTGTTCCTCCCAATGCTTTAACATCAGTAATCACAACGGATAGTTTGGTATTTCCTTCGCTATCTTTTGTAGTCGAAATTGTATATTCACTTGTAGTTAGAGTTCTATCCCCAACTTTAACAACTAAAGAATTCTCATCATATGACAATCCTTTTGAAAGTGTATCTGAAAACTCTAGATAATAAGTTTGGTATTTATCAAAATTAGTCTTTGGTAATGTTGCTGTCAATTGGAAAGGAACCTTATCCCCAAAATCATAGTCAGCAGAGTCCTGCCAGTCAGTAGTTTCACCAGTAGTGTCATTTGTATCTTTTACTTTTTTAATTACACTTGGTACATCAGCCTTTGGCTTTACTGTTTCATCTTTAATAACTTTCAAGATATAAGCAGTATAAGCTTTACCATCTTTACCAGTAAGAGAGTTGTCCTTATCTTTGATCAAGTAGTAACCAGCTTCTGTTACCGTAATAGTAGAAGTCCCTGTAGCTGATGGATTAGAAGTCAAATGTTTCGCAGCTTCTTTTGAGAACTCCACCGCATTCGATTCTGTGAGTCCCTCAGCAATTTTTGCTGCTTCATTACTTCCATGAAATTCAAATGGTGTAACTCCAGTTCCCCACTGAATATTTGACAACGTACTATCATTCAAGTCACCCTTGAAAATCTGATAAGCCTCAAAAGTATGGCCATCTGTTTCACCATTGATTGTAATGGTATAGGCATACGCCTTACCACCAACGAAGGTAACTAGCAAGGCAACAATCGCTGCCAAGAAAAACTTTAATTTTTTCATGTTATGTATGTATCTCCTTTTTTTATTTTTTATAACATGTGTGTGCGCCTCAAACGCGATAGTTAATATACAAGAATGTGACATTACCTATTTATAGGCATCACCACCTTTACCGTTTCATTTTTAGCGGATCTTTCTATAGACTTTGACGCCTACAGCAAATACAGAAAGCATAACTAGGCTTGCTCCCACAAGCATGATAGTAGCTATTCCCTCACCTCCTGTCTCAGGTAGTTGATAGGTCTTCTGTGCTTTATTGGTAATCGTGATAGTCCCTTTCGAAATAGCCATATCAGTAGCCGTTTCAGAAACTCGAGTACCATTTGAATAACTAGCTGTATAACCAGTTACCTTGCTCTCCTCTACATAATAAGTAAAGGTTTCTCCATTTTCCCCCGTAGTCGGTAGATTTTCAAATATCGTTTGCCACTTACTTCCGTCGTAGCTAATTTCTTTCTCCGTAATTTTGACAGGAGCTGATTCGATATTTGAAACACGATAAAGACTAACAGTGATTTTACCCGACACACGTTGAGCTTCGCTACCATCAGCATTCTTCCACTTTTTATCAACTATAATTGAGGTCGTTGGTGGCGTTGGTGGTGTCTTTGTATTTTCAACATATTCTTGTCTGCTTTGTTTAGCAAGATTAGTTACTTCTTGAGTATTAATCACAAGACTACCTATATTCGAAGGTAGGGTAGCTGTATTAGAGAAATAGAAATAATAGCGTTTGGGGTTAGCTGGTAACTCGTAACCAGAAGGAGCCTTGACTTCAACAGTATAGTAAAGCTTGTCCTCTAAAAGTTCTCCTTCTTTTTCTCGAGCCTCCTTATTAGACTTCGTAATGTAAAATGTTCCATCACTTGATGTTTTGTAAGTTGCTACCTTTTTATCTGTCACATTTTCTCGAATTTCAAATGTGGCGTCAGCTAGAGCTGTAGCAAAGTTGGTCGTATCAACCTTTGTAATCTTAAATGATTTCAAAGTATTTGCTGTTGCGCTAGTAGACGTTTTATGCCAATTATAGTGGGTCGTTGTTTCTGTTTGACCCGTTTTTAACCCATTGATTTCCGCAGTATTTTTTACAGTAAGATTCTTCGTATCATTTTCAGCGATATCACTTGACACAGCATAGCTATACTCTAAGTGCAGCTTCTTATGGTTTGGAACCTGTAGTGTTATTATACTGCGATGAATCCCTGTGGCATCCTTAACCTTTTTAACAGTCCAGGACCATTCACTCTTGTCTATCTCTTGATGATTCGAGTCATACAATTTAACAGACTCCTGTTTCAAGTCATAGCTTATATTTGTCAAAAGGTCCTCACGGTATTCAAGCGTATCAACCAAAGTATAGCTTGATTTACCCACTGCTAGATCCTGTGCCTCAGGATTAATATCTAGCTTATAGCTAACTTCACGATTATCATTGCTCCATGTTCCACCTTTTGAAATCTTTCTGCCTGGTTCAACAGTAATTTTCTGTGTATGATCATCTTCACCAGCAGGCTTTCCATCTATCTTAGCAGAAACTTTATTCTTATAGTTCTTTGTGATAGAGTCGTCAAAAGGTTTTGCATCTGTCTTAAATTCAAATTTGGCATAAAGTGTGCCAGTATTGTTCAAAAGCTCTTTTAATTTTTTACCATTTTTAGCTGTAAACGTTACATTGATAACACCACTAGCATCCACCGTTCCAGTCACATCGAGATTATCTCCATAAGGGCGATACCATTGATTTGACCATGTGATTTTCCCATCTGAAATAGAGAAGTCACTAGCATTAATACCATAAGTAGAAGCACCATAGCTAAATTTGGATAAGGTTAATCCTGCTGGCGGGGTATCTGTCAAAGTTACAGACTGTGTATCGTCGCTCAATTTAACCTTAATGACCCAACTGATTAAGGCATTTTGTTGAATAGTATGTTCAGTATCTTTACTATCATACTCGTTCTCTTTACCATCCCACACTAGATTGTTTCCATCTAGTTTAAAGACTTTACCATTTTCTTCATACTTATAGTTTGCTTCCTTATTGAAACCACCACCGCTTATTGTATTGCTAAATTGAGTAGCCTTTGATTTATTGATTGTCGATTGGTAATCAAAAGAAATATCTGAACCCGTATAATCTTTTAGCAGTTTGAACTTAAATTGACTATACGTCTTATTTGAATCAGCTTGATTGTAAGGTGTATACTGCCAGGTTGAGTTATTTGATTCCCAAACAGAAAACTCAAACTTATCTGCGCCACCCAATGCAGTGATCAACTTTTGATAAACAGCATCTAGTTGAGCTTTTGTAAAGTAATGTTCCCCGCTATTAGTATAGTTCGGTCCTTTAAGAAGGTCCTCAAACTCCGCATTTTTGGGAATTTTTTTATCTCCGGGTACTTTGATGATGGACTTCCATGTCAACTCTTTGACATCAGAGTCTCCCGTCGGCTTCATCTCTACAAAACTTTTTTCTAGCCCTCCGGTATTACCGTTACCACCTGGTACGGTTGCTGTAGTGCTGGAATCTTCTCCATTATCGGTGATTGTTGCTGTATTGGAAATCGATTTTGCAGAACCAGCCCAGCTATTAGATTTTTCACCAGCATCCGTTGTATAGGTGATTACATACTTATTAGTATTTCTACCACCATCTGTTGCTGAAAATTTGTAGCCAGTATTGGTTTTAGTGGCCCCATTACTTGGTGTAATAGCGACATCACTTGATTTCGCAATCATCTCATCTTTGAGTTCTGCACCAGCAATATCATTCTGATTTTCATTGACTGTGATAGTCCACTTAATTTTATTTGACTTTTCGTCATACTGACCGGTCTTGCCAATTTTATTCCTAAAAATACTAAGGTAGCTATCACTGTGTTTTTTAGGAATGTCGGGTGTCTTAACGTCAACCCCATTCGAAACGGATATGGCTTGACCTGCTGGGATGCCGGTTACTTTATATCGATATTTAATCGTATACTTCTGTTTCGCTTCTAGTTTTGGAAGTGTCAGTTCAAAAGATGTGCCTGACTTAACTGGTTGCACTGATAGAGGTTGCTCACCGACCTGGTCCGTCTCCGTTCCTCCCCAGTATTGGTAACCTGCTTTCTTGATAGTAAGATTTTGGAGTTCTCCAATGGTTAATCCCTTTGCATTAAGATAGTCATTAATTTTAACTTGACCTTTCGTTCCTTTTTCAGACCAGACAGTAACTGTATAATCTAGATAAGCCTCATCTCCATTATAGGTAACTGCCCCAATTTTCTGGCTTTGAACATCATGGTCAGACTGCTGGGGTTCTTCTTTCTTTTCGATTTTATCTGAAGGAACCGTAATCGTGACCTTATCTGTAAAGGGAATTTCGTAATTACCATTCTCTTTTCGATGGGTTTGACCGACTGTTGCAGTATAGGTCAAATCCCCCGAAACACTCTCATGTGCTTGATTAACATAACTATCCAAAAAATTGATAACAATGTACTTCTTACCATTTTCTTGAACAAAACGATATTTAAAGGCATCACGATTTCCATCTTTACCAATATAATCTTGGTTTTCATTCACATTTGACCAAGTCGTATCAGCAGGTAACGGAATCGCGTAACTTTTCTTTTGTGCTAATTGTGACTTAGGAATACTATATTTGAGGTCTAGCTCCGACGTTAAGGTTCTTGTATTGCCCGAAATATACTCGACTGGTTTTCCTTTATAGTTACCTGACGTTATATAAGTAGAAAAATCCTCGTAACTAGTTCCTGCGATTGTATATTGCGAAAATGTGTCAGACATAAACTCTACAACGGAAACAGCTTTATCTGTCTCTTGAATATTTGTTGTATGACTATCTGTCAAATCTTCAACTTGATTGACATCATTGTTTTTGAAATGATAAAGTTTCCAACCTTCTTGAATGGTTGATGCTTCGACTGCATCCTTAAAAGTGAGGGAAACCTTAGCTTCCTTACTAGGCTCCACTTCTTTCCCTTGATTATTGACAAAGGAAATATCATAAGTATAGGAAGAAGTCAATATTCGATTACGATCCTTAAGAATGTCACTTAGTTTCGCATCTATGGCTGTCGTATCTGTGACATGTTTGACCCTCAAGGTTACACTTTCCGAAAATGTATCTGCCTCATAGTCAACCTTAACTATAACATTTTCAGTTTCCGCCTTTTGACTACCTGCTTTCGATGAATGAGAATCAGACGATAATGTTTTCGATGTAGAAGGTGTACTTTCCGATACCTGTGGTTCTTGTTTTTTATCTTGTTGAGTAGCCTCTGTGCTCTCTTTAGAGGAATCAGAGGTTACTGCTGTAATAGTATCTTCCGTTTGAATAATAGAGCTACTAGAATCGGAAGTCAAGGTCAGAGCTGGCAAAATCAGCACATAGGTCGTACAAAATACAACAACGACCGATAAGACCATACTGATTCGGGCCCACAGACTTTCTCTCATTCGTTGTCGAATACGTGATGCCATTTTTTCAAATACTGTTTTCATAACACTCCTCTCTATTTAACCCATTGTATACGATTTAGAGGCCAGACGCGTAGAACAAGGCGTCCAACGATTTGTTCATTACCAATCGATCCAATAGCCGTGTTACGTGAATCAATAGAGACACCCCTATGATCTCCCATCACAAAAAATTTTCCCTCAGGAACTTGGTAGGGTAATTGAATATTAGTATCACCTAGACCTTTTTCATTATCTGCGAGGTATGGTTCCTCAAGCTTTTGACCATCCACACTGACAGTTCCTTGACTATCAATATCAACCCATTGTCCCTCGGTTGCAATCACGCGCTTCACTAAAACTTTATTATTGTAATAAAAAGCGACGACATTCCCTTGTCTCAGTTTTTGTGCGCTAACCGAAACTACCATATCTCCAGATTCAAGATTGGGGGTCATCGAGTTCCCATATATCTGCAAGACTGGTAACCATAGAGTCGCTGTTAAGATTGCAATGGCTGCTACAACTACTAATGTAGAAACTGTGCTTTTCAATGTTTTTAAATAGCGTTCTCGGTATTTTTCTTGTTCAAGAGCCTGGGAAAGTTCAGAAGCCTCAGGCAAATCTGACCACTTCAACTTTTTAGATTCTTTTGACATGAACGAAACTACTCCACATAATTTTTTTCATTTTTATTTTGCTGTTCAGCTAATCGATGGATATTCTTAAGATATTGATCTGCAGTTTTCTGTGCTACTTCGAAAATCTTATTGATTTCTAAAGACGCCTCTGCAATTGATCCCGCCTTAGCTATTAAAATATTCCTATCATTGAGCTGATCCTCTAGTTCTAACACTCGATTTTGTAAATGCTCAATTTCCTCTGCTTGCGATACTAACAATTCCATTAAGTCAGCTCTTTTAAGCTTTCTTAATTCCTTTAAACTTATATTCATATATACACCTAAATAAATCCATTATATATCTAACTAGTAATTTTGCCATACCCCCTAGGGGTTTGTCAAGCATTTTGATTGAAACTCTAAATGTGTAAATATTCTGTATAATCTATACAGAATAGCTACCAAATCAATTAGAAATGGGACGTCTGAGACCCATCCAAAATAGTAAAGGATGACTCAAAATAAGATACTAATATCATTTTGCCGTCTCTTTACGGAAAAAAATCTCCATTTCCTTGGATAAAACTTCTCCTGCTACTCCAGAAAAGGTTGTAAACGTATGGCCTATATTCTGATATTCTAGCTATGAAAAAACCTCCTAAATATCAAATATGATTAAAAAGAACGCACTCACCCCCTAATCGAAAAAATTTCTCTTACAGAAATTGTCAAAAAATAACATCTCCCAACTTCAACTATCTATCGAAAATCTTGTCGCTTCTCTTTTCAAGAAAGAGATTTAGTAAATCATTTAAAATAACTGAGAAAAACCTAAACCTTACGTATGGTAAACAAAAGCACTTCATCATTTTCTCCTATGCTAGGATGGTGATGGCTCATAATATTTCCTTTCATAATTAGTTCGTCCAAATCAACTTTACTAGAACATTTTATGAGCTTTTTATTGTGCACTTATAATATAAAACCGAGATTTAATAAACGCATCTATTTCTTACCTGCACACAAAAAGAAGCCTCAAACCTTGCGAGTTTTCAGCTTCTTTTTCTATTAGTTCATTGATACGTGAACGTGGTCATAGTGATTTTCGGTCACACTACCACGGTCTGGCATTGGATTCCACGTGTAGGCAGGTCCATATTTACTATCATATGGAGCATAGAAACGTTGTTTCCAGATGATGTAGTTGATACCACGGCTAGCCATATTTTGAACCGCGTATTCCGCGATTTGATCACCAAGTGCTGAACTCACTGGAACCATAAAGTCGATGGCCAAACCTTTACCATGGTCCCCACTGTCACCAGGACGGTAGCCACTAAAGGAGGTAATTCCAAACAAGTTGGCGATTTCTTCCTTAAAGGCTGCAGTTTGTGGTTGAAGACCAGCATTCTCAGACTTAGCTACAGCAAGTCCTGCATAGTCAGGAGCCGCTGGAGCTGAATAAGTTCTTGAAGAAGTTTGGCTTTGCTCTGCTTGATAAGTCGAAGTTGCAGTGTCAGAAGTTGCTGTTGATGCTGCTTCTTCTGTTGCACTTGATCCTGTTGTATCAGCAGGTGTTTCGGTTGCTTTTTCTTCTACTGGAGTTGTAGTCGCTTCCACTATTGACTCAGCTTGAGGGCTAACTTGTGTTTCTTGCTTCTCAGCTGGAATCGTTGCCTGAGGAGCTGCTTCTTCAACTGGACTGGTTGTTTCGACTGTTTGCTCAGCTGACGTAGAAGTGTTTGTAGATGATGCCACTTCTTCTGCAGCAGTCACTGTCTCTGCGACTTCTGAATTTGATGCTAATTCTTTTGTGCTTGAAGATTCTACCACTTTTGGTGCTTCCTCAATCGGTTGAGAAAGGTCTTCTACTTGAACTGTTTGTTCATCGACTGTCACTTGATTTTTCGTCAAATCAGCTGTCGCAGTTGTCACTTCTTCACTAGCATCTGCTTGAGGAGTTTGGATTTCAACTTCCGTTACCTCTTCTGCCTCATTGACAGTTGTAGTGAGGACAGTATCTGGGAAAATCAAGTCCATATTGGTGATTTTGTTCAAATTAGCAAGAACTGTGACATCTACACCCAAGGCTTCTGCAATGGTGCTCAAGGTATCACCATACTGTACTGTATAGCTTGTTTTGTTGTCCGTTTTAGTCAAATCGTTTTGGATTTGCTCAACACCACGTGCAGTCCAAAGGACTTCTTCTGCTTGAGTTGCCAATACTGGGGCAAATGACAAGGCTACTGTTGAGACTAAAATCATTCTTTTCTTCATTCGTTCATATTCCTTTCAAATGAGTACCTGTCTATCATAACACAAAAAAAGCTGAAAAAAAGCCCTCTCGGGCCTATTTAATAGAACTGTCTATTCCTTGTAACAAACTCGATTACTTGAAATAGTTTGTTAGGTCTCTGTCACACAACTGACACAATCTTCTCGTTACTTACTCTCAAAAATATGAGGAATATCTGCTAGTGCTCGAATCATGTGATTGCCTTCAAAAGAAGACTCTAAAAAGTTGATGCTTTGAATGCCGCTATTCTGGGCGAATTCCACATCTAAAGTCCGGTCCCCTATATAATAGGTCTTCTCAGGATCCAGCTGATACTTGTCTAACAAATAGGTAGCCGCTTCTGGACTAGGCTTGCGCTCAAAGCCACTCTGACTGGTTAAAATCTCTGTAAAATAGGATTCCAATCCCAGATCCTTTAGAATAGTAAAAGCATTGTCCCCTTTATGAGTGTAAACAAAGTTCCGAATCCCTACTTGGTCTGCCCAAGCCAACACTTCACGCGCACCTGGCATCAAAACTACCTGAGCATTCTTCTCAGCCAGGCTCTGGGCACGTACCTGATTGAGCACTTCCACATCCAGTTTTCTCTCTTCTGCCACCTGCACCAGCAAATCCTGCACAGAAAACCTGAGGATAAACTCTCTCACTTTTTCCTTATCATAAGGAATAGAAAATTGAGCAAAGGTCTCCTCAATCCCTGACAAAATCGCTTCGTAAGAATCCAATAAAGTCCCGTCTAAATCCCAAATAAAAGCTGTTTTTTGCATTTTCTATCCTTTTAACATCATATAACGTTGGTAACGGTAACGTAGAAATAACCAACGAAAACCATTATCCAAAAGAGTTCCTGCCCAAATACCAGGTAAGCCCCAACCAAGAACAAGCCCCATCAGATAAGCTGTCCCTATGCGGATACACCACATCCCAATACTTGTCGCATAAAAGGGGAGGCGAGCATTTCCCAAACCCTGCCAAACTGCCGTATAAATAACTGTCCCTGTCGCCATGGGGGTTCCTAGTAGAGAGAACAGTGCCACCAAAACGCTCGCTTCGACTGCTACAGGGTCGGTCGTATAGAGATGAGTCAGTGGTATCCCTAAGGCATAGATACTGAGAGTTAAGGGCAACATGAGAAGCAGAGAAAGCCAAAAGGTTTGCTTGCTTACCTCGTCTACTCTTTCCCAGTTATCCTCTCCAACTGCTCGAGCCACCTGCATGACCGTTGCCGTAGCGACACCAAAGGCAGGCATGTAGTTAAACTGGGTCAAGACTTCTCCAACTGCATTCCCCGCTACTGCCTCCGTCCCAAAAGAAACAACCAAGGCAATAATCACTACATCTCCAGCCCGCATCATGAGACGTTCTCCTGCTGCTGGCAATGCCAAGGTCAGTAAGTCTTTATCGAGTCCAAAAGTCGGTTTCTCAAAAGGAAGCTTTAATTGCGACCACAAAATCACAAGACCGACTAAGCGAGACAAGATAGTCCCCCAAGCAACACCAGCTATGCCCATATCAAGGACAAAAATAGCTAGACTTGAAAAAAGAATATTCAAGGCATTGGATAAAAGACTAACATAGAAAGGTAGACGTGGATTATGCGTTGCACGAATCAAGGCACCTAGACTGGTCATCAAGCCCAAGAGAACAATTGATCCGCCTACCAAAGATAGGTAGAGTCCACCACTCTCGGCCACATCCTGCTCAGTTCCCAAGAGCCCTATCATCTCTTGCCCAGCAAAGAGCGATAAGGCGCCTAAAAGTGCACTCAGCAATAGGGTTATCTTGAGAGCCTCTGTCACGTGATAAGCCAACTTGGACTGATCTTTCTGCCCCAAACTTTTTGAAATAACGCTGGAAATAGCAGCTCCCAGAGCGATAAAAATCGCCTGGTAAATCGTGATAATATTGCCAGCCACTGAAACACCTGAAATGGCAATTAAGCCCAAGTGAGCGACCAAATAACTGTCCACCATTCCCATGAGCATCTGCAAAAAGTTTTCACCCATAGCTGGCAATGCAATATTAAGAATGTCTTTATTTTTCTTAAACAATCCTTCCTCCTGATGAAAAGAAACTCAGTTGGTTTCCCAACCGAGTTTACTCCCTCTGTCTTAAAGTCCTAGATAAGTCTCAACCGCTGCTTGCATGTCAGCAGCTGCCACTGTTGTTTTATGACGAACTGGAGCTGTTTCAAGGCCATCAACCGCTGGTGGCACTGCCACTCCTGAAATGTCATGTAATTGAGTCAAGGCTTCAAAGTCAGTCAAGCCTGCTTTCCCTGTTACAGCTTCTACTGCAACCACTGGGAACTTGTATGGACTAGCTGTTGAAGCAATCACTGTCTTAGTCGCATCCCCAGTAGCCGCTTTGTATTTTCTATAAACAGCTGAGGCAACCGCTGTGTGGGGATCCTCGATATAGGCATCTGTTTGATAAACACGTTTAATTTCTGTCGCAGTTTCTTCCTCAGTCGCATATTCAGCTACAAAGAGATCCAGAATCGCTGCATCAAAGTCTGTCAATTCATATTGTCCTTGTGTACTCAAGGCATTCATGAGTTCAGCTGTCTTAACCGCATCATTCCCCAAAAGATGGAAAATCAAACGCTCCAAGTTTGAAGATACTAAGATATCCATAGATGGACTAGTTGTTACTTTAAACTCACGTTTCTTATCGTAAACACGTGTTTTAAAGAAGTCAGTTAAAACATTATTGTCATTTGAAGCACAGACTAATTTACCAACTGGTAGACCAATTTGCTTAGCATAAAAGGCAGCCAAGATATTTCCAAAGTTTCCTGTTGGTACTGTGAAGTTGACCTTTTCACCAGCCTCAATCTCACCAGACTTGACCAACTGAGCGTAGGCATAAACATAATAAACAATCTGTGGTACCAAACGACCAATGTTCATAGAGTTAGCTGATGAAAATTGCAACTTGTTCGCTGCCAACTTTTCACGAAGAGCTACATCGTTAAACATATGTTTGACGTTTGTTTGTGCATCATCAAAGTTTCCATTAATAGCGATAACATGAGTATTGTCGCCAGTCTGAGTAGTCATTTGCAACTCTTGTACCTTGCTAACACCATCTTTTGGATAAAAAACGATAATCTCAGTACCAGGTACATCCGCAAACCCTGCCATAGCAGCTTTCCCAGTATCACCAGATGTCGCTGTTAAAATGACAATCTTGTTCTCCAAACCATGCTTTTTAGCGGCTGTCGTCATAAAGTATGGCAAGATAGACAAGGCCATATCCTTAAAGGCAATCGTTGAACCATGGAACAATTCCAAGTTGTATTGCCCATCCAGTTTCACCAATGGCGCAATCGCTGGAGTATCAAACTTGTTATCGTAGGCATTGTTGATACAGTAGTCCAACTCCTCCGCAGTAAAGTCATCTAAAAAGGCTGACAAAACTAACTTAGCCACTTCTTGGTAAGAGGCATCTTTCAATTTTTCAAAGTCCAAATCCACCTTTGGATAAGTAAGCGGTGTAAACAAACCACCATCCGTCGCCAAACCTTGCAAAATAGCTTGGCTGGCAGTTACTGTATTGTTGGCATCACGCGTTGATTGATAAACTAATGTCATGAATCTCTATCCTTTATCTATAGTCTCTTCCATTATATCATGATTTTTCAGAAAATTCTCGCTTTATAACAAAAATTATAACCCCAATTTGTCTCTCAAAGGCTGTAAGTAGGTCATTTCATGCTTATTTCTCATCTTCAGACCTTCCTCCGCTAGCTGGAGTAAGTCTCTTGAAAAATCGACAATAGCCGCTTCTTCTGCAGCTGTAAGCTTTTTCTTAGAAAATTGTCGCCTTAAAAACTTATAATTACACCCAAACACTTTAAAGAAGGGTGCTGCTTCTAAGTAAGATTCCAGTTTGTCTAAATGAACCAACAATCCCAAGTGAAAAGCTCCTGAAGTAAAAGTCCTATCAAGTGGCTGTGTACACACACTACGAAACTCAACTGTTCCTCGAGTCGTTAAGTCTTGATACTGATAACTACGATGAGTTTCGAAATCCTCCTCCTGAGGGTAAATAAGAACCTCATCCCCATTGAGGGTAAATGCCTGGATTTCAAGTGTAGTCAAATAATCTCTAGCCTGAATTGGATAAAAATAATAGGTCTGCCCATCACGCTCCGCAGTAAAAATCGCAGAATGATTTAGATAGTCAAAAAAATCATCCTCATCTTTAAAGAGTCTAGTATTGACACCTACATTCTCTAGATAGATACCATGCATGGATTCTTCCCAAAAAATATCTCTCGAAATTTTGGTATCCCAATCTGCCCCTGAAAACTCAGAATTGGCAAACAAATAAGCTTTGGCAGCTTCAATTTGAGTAAAAGCATTGATAACACGCAGGTAGTTGGAGCTTGAAACGTCCAGTTGAACCTGACTCCCACAAATAAAGGCTCCATACTCAGGGAAATGATGTAAATCTGATTTAGTTACATTTCTACTCAAATTCAGATAATCCATCAACATCTGATAGCGGGGATAAGCCACTGGACAATTCTCATTTTTATCCCAGTTGGGATGAATGCCGCAGCCAACAATAGCATGATTAGCTTCACCCAACTTATTCTGAATAGTAGCCATATAGAAGTTAAAGCGTTCTTCTACCTCTTGGATCGATTTGGCCCTTCCGAATGCAAACTCAATTGTCGTATAAGCAACCTCAAACAAGATCGT
This sequence comes from Streptococcus oralis subsp. tigurinus, assembly GCF_002093575.1. Classification (GTDB taxonomy): domain Bacteria; phylum Bacillota; class Bacilli; order Lactobacillales; family Streptococcaceae; genus Streptococcus; species Streptococcus oralis_CH. Next base: position 43,629 of record NZ_LNVH01000009.1, read on the forward strand.
ATCTTGGCTGACTGGATTAAGCAACTGAATTGGATTCCCAAAGTCATCCACTTTTTCGATAGTAAAACCTAGTACTGATGGTAAACACCGAAAGAGATCCTTAACAACTTCACCATCTGTAGCTTTACCCTCTAAATTTACAATAGGATATTCTAACTCGATTCCAATAAATAAATCTGGGTGCTCTTTGATATTCTTTAAATAACGTTTCTTTAGTAGTTCAACAGACCGAGACATTAATCACCAAACTCTTTCATAATCAAAATAAATTGTGAATAAGTAATATTATACCAAAAATCTAAGCAAAAAAGATCAGAATGGCACTCAAAAATAAGGCTCTATAATATTTGTAGTGGGTAAATCCCCTATAGATATTATGGAGCCTATTTTTGTGTGATAAATTGTAAAATATAGTGCAACAAAAAACTCATAGCGTTTCATTGGTGTAAACTGTAAGTAACCACACAAACTATCATCCGAAATTACTTTCTTCGCTACGATAGAATCGTTCGCTGTCAGGTGAAAATCATTACGATGGATATGTTTAGTCCTTACTATAACTTAGCTAAACAGCTTCGCTTTCGAATTTCTAGGCTCAGATTGAAACAGTCTCCCAGACTGTTTCAATCTCAAACGCTAAAATCGTTCTAAATCGTTTTCACATTGTTCAACACTTAAGCCGTGCTATGAGTCGTGTTCGTGTTCAAATTATGAATCAATTTGAGCGAAAATCCCATGAATACAAGGCCATCAAACGTTACTGGAAACTCATTCAACAGGATAGCCGTAAATTGAGTGATAAGCGATTTTATCGCCCTACTTTTCGTATGCACTTGACGAATAAAGAGATTCTAGACAAACTTTATAAGCTTTTTCACTTTCAGAATAAGAAACCTGACAAATTCTTCAGACTCATTGAGGACAATCTAAAGAAGGTTCATCCTCTTTTTCAGACTGCCTTTAAAACCTTCCTCAAGGACAAAGAGAAAATCGTCAACGCCCTTCAACCACCCCATTTCAACGCAAAATTGGAAGCGACTAACAATCTCATTAAACACATCAAACGAAATGCCTTTGGTTTTCGGAACTTTGAAGACTTCAAAAAACGGATTTTCATCGCTCTGAACATCAAAAAAGAAAGGACGAAATTTGTCCTTTCTCGATCTTAGCTGACTTCAACCCACTACAGTTGACAAAGAGCCGTAATTTTTAGTAACTCAAGCAAATACAGATAATCAGATAAAAGAAAAGACAAGGCCTAGAAACCTTGTCTTTAATACTATACCGGCGGCCGGGGTCGAACCGGCACGTCCTTGCGGACACTGGATTTTGAGTCCAGCGCGTCTGCCAATTCCGCCACGCCGGCAAATAGTAACTGGGGTAGCTGGATTCGAACCAACGCATGAGGGAGTCAAAGTCCCTTGCCTTACCGCTTGGCTATACCCCAATAATATAAAATAGGCGAGTGATGGGGATCGAACCCACGCATGCCAGAGCCACAATCTGGTGTGTTAACCACTTCACCACACCCGCCATAATTTTATTAACACGGGCAGTAGGAATTGAACCCACACTGAAGGTTTTGGAGACCTTAGTTCTACCTTTAAACTATGCCCGTAACTAAAGCAATGGAAGGGGAGGGATTCGAACCCCCGAACCCGAAGGAGCGGATTTACAGTCCGCCGCGTTTAGCCTCTTCGCTACCCTTCCAAGTTATAAATAAAATATGGCGCGAGACGGAATCGAACCGCCGACACATGGAGCTTCAATCCATTGCTCTACCAACTGAGCTACCGAGCCAATATTGCGGGAGCAGGATTTGAACCTACGACCTTCGGGTTATGAGCCCGACGAGCTACCGAGCTGCTCCATCCCGCGTTAATATAAAAGGAGGATGTGGGATTCGAACCCACGCACGCTTTTACACGCCTGACGGTTTTCAAGACCGTTCCCTTCAGCCGGACTTGGGTAATCCTCCAACAAATAGTCCGTACGGGATTCGAACCCGTGTTACCGCCGTGAAAAGGCGGTGTCTTAACCCCTTGACCAACGGACCATATCCATAGATGGGCACGAGTGGACTCGAACCACCGACCTCACGCTTATCAGGCGTGCGCTCTAACCACCTGAGCTACGCGCCCAAGTTAAAAAACTTGGTATTTGAACAAAGTTCAAAGCGGGTGACGAGAATCGAACTCGCGACAACAGCTTGGAAGGCTGTAGTTTTACCACTAAACTACACCCGCTAAAATGGGAGTTAACGGGATCGAACCGCTGACCCTCTGCTTGTAAGGCAGATGCTCTCCCAGCTGAGCTAAACTCCCTCGAGCTAAGCGACTTCCATATCTC